>CAMCTH010000685.1 GCA_945877965.1 Planctomicrobium piriforme
CGCGATCCCTTCGCTCGGCACGCCGACGGTCTTGAGAACGATCACGATCAGCGGGATCGAACCGCCGGGGACGCCGGCCGTGCCGATGCCCGCGAGGACCGACATCAGCACGACGGTCAGCTGCTGCTGAAACTCCAACTTGACGCCGAACACTTGCGCCAAGAACAGCACGACGACCCCTTCGAACAGGGCCGTGCCGTTCTGGTTCGCCGTCGCGCCGACGGTCAGCACGAACTGCGACACCTCAGGCTTCAGCTTCAGTTCTTCCTTGGCAACGCGCAGCGACGTCGGCAGCGTGGCGTTCGAACTGCTCGTACCGAACGCAGTGAAGATCGCCGACGAGACGTCGCGGAAAAATTTTTGGGGCGACATCCGCGCCGCCGCCCAGAGCAACAACGGATAAACGACGAACATCTGCAAACTCATCCCCAGCAGCACGGTGCCGACGAACCGCAGCAACGTGACGAGAATGTCGAAGCCGATCTGTGCGGTGACCGAAAAGACCAGGCACGCGACGGCGTACGGGGCGATCTTCATCGCGAACCCGATCACTGCCATCGAGACGTCGAACATCCCTTGCAGCAACTGCACGAGCGTTTGCGTCCGCTCGGTCGTGACGGTCAGCGTCACTCCCAAGATCAAGGCGAAGACCATCACGGCGAGCATGCCGTTTCCTTTGCTCGAACCGTCGATCGCGCCGACCATCTCTTGCAGCGGATTCTCGGGCAACATATCGAGCAGCGTGTCTTTCAACGGCTTGCTCTTTGCCGCCTTTTCTTCGGCGGTGGTCGCCATCGGCGCATACCGACTTTGCAACTGTTGCCGTTGCGCATCGGTTAGGCTCGCACCGGGCTGAAACCGATCGACTAGCGTGATGCCGATGAACACGCTCGACAGCGACAGAATGAGCGTGAAGCCGAGCGTCCGCAACCCGACGCGACCGAGCTTGCGAACGTCGCCGAGTTCCATCACTCCCAGCGCCAGCGCCGAGACGACGAGCGGTACGACGACCATGATGACCAACCGCAAAAAGATTTTGCCGATCGGCTCCGCGACATTCGAAGCAAACCAGTCGAGTCGATCGTCGATATGGTTGCCGTCGGCGTCAGCATCGATGCGGTCGTCGATCTGATCCTGATCGCGATCCGGTATTTTTTCGTCGTCGTTCTTCGGGAGTGGCACTCGATCATCGAGACCGTCTGCATTCGCGTCGACAAGCGGCAATGTGCCGGTATTTCCCCAATGCGAACCGGCATAGTTCGCAACCAGCCCGGCGACCGCCCCGACGACCAAGCCGAGCAAGATCTTGGTATGCAGCGGCATTCGCCCCCGCGCTGAAGATTCCACCGTCATCGTCGGCTCCGGCGTGCTAAAGTTGCGAGATTCGAGTGACGGCATTCTAGCGGCGACGTTGTGCGGTCGCACTACCCGACGCCGCGCGATCCGGCTAGACTTTGCCCACCGAACCGCGTGCGACGCTTTCGTAGGCGCGAGTTGCTTTTCCCCTGACCGTTGCCGACAACCCGCGAGTGAGACGAGCCGGACTATGGATGAGTTTTTCAGTGAGATCGGCAAGCTGATTCTGACGTTCGCCGACCCGCGCAATCTCTCGCATCCCGAACGCTACATCGAAGCGCTGCGGCAACCCGGCGTCATGTGGGCTGCCATCATCTCGGTCAACCTGATCATCTTCACCGAGACGGGCCTGCTGATCGGTTTTCTGTTGCCGGGTGATTCGCTGCTGGTGGTCACCGGCATCGTGGCTCGCAGCGCCGAGTGGCCGATGGCGATCTTGACCGGTTCGCTCTGCGCGGCGGCCATCATCGGCGACACGATTGGTTATGCGATCGGCGCGAAAGCCGGCCCCGCCATTTTCAATCGTCCGTCGAGTCGGTTCTTCAAACGCGAGCATCTGCTCAAGGCGAAGGACTACTACGAACGGCACGGCGGCAAGACGATCATCATCGCGCGATTCATTCCGCTGATCCGCACGTTCGTGCCGGTCGTCGCCGGGGCGGCCAAGATGGAATATCGCTCGTTCCTGCTGTTCAACATCTTCGGCGGCATCGGCTGGATCGTCAGCATGTTGATGATCGGTTACATGCTCGATCCGATCCTGCGACAAATCTTCGGGCCGCAATTCCAGATCGCCAAGCATGTCGACAAGGTCGTGCTAATCGTCGTCTTCCTCTCGATCCTGCCGATCCTGACGAAGGGCTTTAAGCACTGGCGCGAAAGCCGCGCCGTGGGCAATGCGCCGGTGGAATAATCGCCGCGCGACGCACGTCGCAGCAGCTCACATTCCGCGCCGCTCCGGCGTCTTGCGCGAGAATGTGAAGTAGATGATCCCGCACAGCGTCAGCAGCGCGCTGATGGCCGTGAACATCGTCGGATACTTCGGCCAGCCCAGGTGATCCGCGGTCGTGATCAACTGCCCCGCCAGCGGCGAGCCGATCAGCACGCCAACGTCGAACATCGCCAGCACCAACGTCGTCCCGAGCCCCCGATATCGGCCGGGAAACGCGCCGCTCGCTCCCGCGACGACGGCCGGAAACAGACTCGCGTGGGCCACACCCAAGAAGACGGCGGGCAACAACAGCAGCCACATTCGAGTCGAAACCATGAACAGCAACGTCCCGATGACGACGCCGCCGAGGCCGAGCGCGATCATCGGTCGAATGCCGAAGCGATCGGGAAAACGTCGCAGCGAGAGCCGCGTCGTGAAGGCAATCGGCGGATAGACGTTGAAGAAAAACGCGACCCCGTCGGGCACCCCGATGTCGACCATGTACGGTCGCAAGAAAACCGTCGGCAGGTTGAGCCCCATGCCGGTCGCCACGCTCATCAGCAGAATGAGCCCGGGATTGTATCGTCGCACCAGCCACCAGAGCGGCGGATGCTTGCGGGTGTGGACTTTGCGAACTTGGCCGAGCGTGGCCATGAACGCGCAAACGAACGCCAGAGTTCCCGCGGCCGCCGAGGTGATGAAGAGCTGATCGATTTGCCTGCGGGTCGCCGTGCCGTCGCCGAGCAGGAACTGCCCGATCGCCGTGCCGATCATCATGCCGACGAACCCCGATGTGCCGAGCGTGCCGATCACCTCGGCCAGTCGCGCGATCGGCGCCCGGCCTGAGATATACGCAATCGACGCCCCGAAGAAACCGGCGAGGCACGACTGATAGCCGATGCGCAACAGAT
>CAMCTH010000686.1 GCA_945877965.1 Planctomicrobium piriforme
CGGTCTCGGTGTTGATTCGCGCTTTGGCCGAGAAGCGGAAAGTCGACATTTTGAGCCGGCCGCAGATTCGCACACTCGACAATCGAGAGGCCGAAATTCAAATCGGCCAGCAAGTTCCCGTTGTCGACGGCGTCTCGCTCACGCCGGTCGGTAGTGCGAATCCGGTAATTCGCCAAGATCAAGCGGGAATCATTCTCCGAGTCTTGCCCCGAGTCAGTCCGAATGATGAAGTCGTCATCGACGTTTCCGCCGAGAAAAGCGAGTTCCGAACAGCTCCCGGGTCGGGTATTCCCATCTTCACCGATGCGACGAACGGCAACGTCATTGAAGCGCCGATCAAAGACGTCGCGCGGGCCAAAACGATGGTCAGTTGTATGGCCGGCCAGACCATTATCCTCGGCGGCATGATCACCAAGGGGCACAGCGTCGTCGAACGGAAGGTACCCGTGCTCGGCGACTTACCGCTCCTTGGCCGATTATTTCGCTACGACTATGAGAAGACGGCGCGGAAAGAACTGCTAATCTTCCTAACACCGTACATTCTTCGCTACCCCGCCGCTTCTGACGCGCATATGGAGACGGAAATCTCACGGATGCAATTCCCGATGAACGATGCCATGCAAATTCACGGCCCGAATCCTGCATCGCCGGAACCGATTGAACCGCGGGGCATCGACTTTGATAAGCACCCGATTCGCGACTTTTTCCACGGTCGTTCGGCGACTGACGAATCGGCAGCCGTTCAACCCCTGCCGTCCGAAGAACCGACGCCCATGCCCCAGCCAAGCGCTCCGCGATACCCTCTTCCAGCGGACCCGTACTACCCGATCCAGCCGGCTCAGCCGAATATACAGCCGCCGACGCAAGCTCCATTGAATTCGCCTCAAACGACGCCCACGGCAAATTATCCCCGATCGGTTCCCGGCTCTCAAAAAGTTTGGCGCTCACGCAACGTATCAAACGCAGGCATATTCTAGCGATCGTCTAAGTTCGAGTTTCGCAGTTTTAGGCGGTGTCCCTCCCGACAACTCGATTCGGCTGGCGGCGCGGTTGTGGCGAACGTGAGTTCGTGCTGATCGAGTTGCAACTTTGAAAACTGTCGCCGTGAGGGAGCGAGAAGTGATCGGAGTCGAGCCCCTGTTTGAGCTCGGCGCGTACGCTCAGCGTTCGAAGTTCGGGCGGGTGAACGAAAAAGGCGGCGACCTCTGCCGCGCGACGCCTGTAGCGATGATGCAATCCGCCGACCTGCGGAATCGCGATGGCCGCGCCGCGTTCAGGCCGCTCGACCTCGTGCGGTAACGGCGCGTCGTCGTTCAGTCCCATGTGCGTGCGGGACTCGTTGTAATACTCGAAGTACGACCGCAAGATGCGCAGCAAGTGCCGCTCGTTGAACACCATCACGTGATCGAGGTACTTGGGACGGATCGAACCGATCAGCAGCTCTACGAACGGGTTTTGCCAGGGACTCCGGGGCGCGCTTATCACCTCCTCGAAGCCCATGCTTTTGACGCGCCGCTGAAAGTACTCACCGTAGACGCCGTCTCGGTCGCGCATCAGGAACCGTGGGGCCGTGGCGAACTGAAAAGCCTCAATCACCTGCTGCGCAGTCCACTCCGCCGAGGGGCGCTAGTCCAACGATCTTCGCGCCGTCGGTTTTGGGTCGTAACCCGCCTCGAACAAGGAGTTTAAGCTAACGTTCCAGGAAGACGAAGCACCGCGTTTCCTGGGAACTGCTCATGCCTCAGCCGAAGACGATTACGCAGATTCCTCTGCCCAAGGCCTGGTCGACTCAGGTTAAATCAGCCGTCCTGCACGTGATCGCCCTGGCTCAGTATGCTTTGATCTATAGCCGCAGTTGGGCGGCGGACGGCAGCAACCAGCGGGTACGGCTCCGGGCCGAGTGCGATCGGCTCGAACAGGAAGTTTCCTGGCTACACGAAGAGATCCGGATCAAGGATCTCCGGATGACGCAGATCGAGCCGCCGCGAAGACCTCATTATCCACCCACCGCGAGAATGGCGATTCTCGAATTGCGCACGGCCCGTTGCTGGTCGCTGGAACAGACGGCCCAGACGTTTCTGCTGACGGCGGAAACGATCAGTTCCTGGTTTCGGCGCCAGGACGAAACGGACGCTGCGGCCTTGGTGCAGATCGCGCAGCCGGTCAATCGGTATCCCGACTTCACCCGCTACCTCGTGCAGCGGCTGAAAGTGCTCTGTCCCAGCATGGGCAAACTCAAGCTCACCCAGGTCCTCTGCCGTGCCGGACTCCACTTGGGCGCGAGTACTGTGGGCCGCATCCTGAAAGAAGGCGCTCATCAGCGGCCGATTGACGAGCCAACCACATCCGAGAGCGCCACGGAGGCCGTACAGGCCAAGACAGCCAACACGCCTCCACCGAGTGGTCACGGCCAAGCGAATCAATCATGTCTGGCACGTCGATCTCACCGTGGTCCCGATCGGCAACGGCTTTTGGGTTCCCTGGCTGCCGTTCAGCCTGCCCCAGTATTGGCCGTTCTGTTGGTGGGTTGCCGTCGTCGTCGATCATTTTTCGCGTCGCGCCATGGGCGTCGGCACGTTCTCTCAGGAACCTACCTCCGCCGCCGTCCGCGCCTTGCTGGGTCGGACGATTCAGGCCGTCGGCGTCAAACCAAAATATCTGATCTGCGACAGCGGCCCGCAGTTCGACAACGACGGCTTTTGCGACTGGTGCGACGACAAGAACATCCAGCCCCGCTACGGCGCCGTCGGTCAACACGGCAGCATTGCGGTCGTCGAGCGCTTCATCCTCACGCTTAAGACGTATCTACTCGGTTGGTCGACGATCGTGCCGTGGCGGCGGCAGGAGTTTCGTCGAGAACTCGCTTCGTTCCTCGATTGGTACAACGAACATCGACCGCATACGACCTTAAAAAGCTGCACGCCGAACGAGGTTTACTACCGCTGTTTTCCGGCCCATCGTAAGCCTCGCTGGGAACCCCGCTCACGATGGCCGCGCGGCGCTCCTTGCGCTCGGCCGTGGGCGCTCTGCCGGGGTCGAGTCGGCGCGCAGCCGGACCTACAGGTCGAGTTTCATGAGGAACGAAAGCACTTGCCGCTCGTGAAGCTCCGTCGCGTGATCGGCGACAACTATCCTTCCCTTTAGCGACAATTAGAATTCCCGTTCCAGAACCAGAGGCGTGGGGGGCCTTTTTGTGGA
>CAMCTH010000687.1 GCA_945877965.1 Planctomicrobium piriforme
ACTTTCACTTGGCCGGTCAGAATGATGAGCGGAATGCTGTCGAGCTTGGCGTCGGCGATGACGGTGACGAGGTTCGTCGCGCCGGGACCGCTCGTGGCCATGCAGACGCTGACCTTGCCGGTGCTGCGGGTGTAGCCTTGCGCAGCGAAGCCGCCGCCTTGTTCATGGCGGGGCAGGATCGTGCGGATCTTGTCTTTGTATTTGACCAGCGATTGATGCAGCGGCATGCTCGCGCCGCCCGGGTAGGCGAACATGACGTCGATGCCGTGACGGATGAGCGACTCGATAACGATGTCGGCCCCGCACTGTGCGACGGCTTCGGTTTTGGCGGACTTGGCGACCGGCTTGCTGATCGTGGCCACGACGGATTCTCGAAAGGATGGGGGAGACGACGAAACGCGCGGGCCGACGCTCCTGACGAGCGCAAGGGGCCCAGTGCAATCCTATAAATTAAACGCCGCGGGGCGGAATGACAACTCGCCGACCGCGGCAACGACGAGAACGGGACACGCAAACCGGGTCGCACGTTCGCTTTGGAACGATTATCGGGCTCAGGACGCCCAGTCGAGGGGCGACCGGCTAAAGCGACGTCCGCCGCGTTTGCGACGTGCGCGCAAAAAAACTCCCGGAACGACGGATCCCAGGGGGGCGAAGGATGCCGTTCGTTCCGGGAGCTAGTGAACGCCCCGACGATACGCCCGACGCAGAGTGACGGGTGTTGCGGAAGACATCCATGTCTACCGCTTCACGCCGTGGTCCGCAGAACCGACCGAACCTTGCGGCTCATCCGGTTCCCGTGCAGACCGATCCGCGCGGATATCCGCGTATCGACGCGGTTGCTCGTCTTCGGCAACTTGCGTTGCGTCCGACGTTCAACCGTGAGGGCGGGAGAATAGGAGAACGCCCGAAAGGGGTCAACGTCGATTTCGGAGATTGCCGCGAAAAAAATCGCGAGCCCGATTGCGCTGCCGGCATGGGCCGCTGCGGCAACGACTCTGCGTCACCACGCTCGGCCGAGCACCATGCCGACGACGAGCGCTCCGATGCCGAGCGCCAGATGCAGCGCGACGTTCAGCGCAGCCCAAGCGAGTCCGCGGGTCGTATGGAGTTCGACGACGTCGAAGGCGAACGTGCTGAAGGTCGTGAACGCGCCGCAGAAGCCGGTCAGCCACAACGCGCGCCACGGACTGTCGGCCGCATGCGTGTGCCGCATCCATTCATAGGCCGCGCCGAAGACGAAGCAGCCGAGGACGTTGACCGTCAGCGTGCCGACGGGCCACCACGTGAGCCCGAACCACGCGATCGCAACGTGCGAAACGCCCCACCGCGTCAGCGCGCCGAACGCACCTGAGACGGCGACGACGACGATGCGGAGTGTCAGAGAATTCATGCCGATCCTTTTACCACAGAGACGCATTTAAGCGGAGGTCCATCGCACACAGCGTGGTCAGCGGAGCTCAAAAATGCGTGCATTGACTTACCGTGGGGGTATAATATTTGGAATATGAGCGAAATCGTTACCTGTCTAATCTGCTCGTCCGTTGAAGCCTCGCCGATCTTTCGACGAGCGGATCCGCGCCACGTCGTTTGTCGCAACTGCGGATTCGTTTACGAGACACCGCGACCGACCGAAGCCGAAATGGCAGAGTATTACAACGAAGGGTTTTGGGAAACCGCCGGCACGAATCAACTCGACGACGAAGATCGACTCGACCCCGCGTTCGATTGGTTAACTCCAAGCCGATCGTCCACAATTGTCGAAATCGGTTGCGGGCCCGGCTTGCTCATCGGCGAAATCAAGCGTCGCAGCGGCTGCACGGCGATCGGTATCGAACCGTCGGTAATGGCGGCTCAAGAGGCGGCAACGGTCGCAGATCGCGTTATAGTTGGTGGCTGGCAGAATTTGCCGGCGGAGCAAGTTGACGGCGTCGTGTTGTCGCACGTTCTTGAGCACCTTTACGACCCCGACGCGGCATTGACGCACATCCGCGCCGCCTTGAAGCCGACCGGAACTCTTTACGTAGAAGTGCCCAACGTGCGCGCGCCGAGCGAACACAAACGCCTCAGCCGTTGGTTGACGCGGGTGCATATTTGGTATTTCTCTCCTGCAAGCCTGCGGTTCTTGCTGGCGCGCAATGGTTTCCGCGTCGTCAAAGAGCGCCACGATCGATACGTCCGATTTCTTGCCACACCCGGTGAAGCGACGGTAGCGATGCCGAATGAAAGACTCGGCGTATGGGCAAGCCTCGCCCGCCACGAAGCTCTATACTGGCCTCGCTACACGGTGCGTCGAATTGCTGCGATGTTCTAACGTCCGATCTCTTGGCGGCATGTGGACGCAACGGCTAAGCGAAAACTCACCGGCTTAGCCCGGCCGTACGCGGCCGAGTATTGATGCTGTTGGGAAACTGGCCCAACTACTTCGAAACCGCCGCCGTCGCAAAACGTTCTTGCAGCGATTGCACAGTCATCGGCTCCGTTCGCAGCGCTTCAATCGCCAGCAGGGCGGCGTCGACGGCCGGGATCGTCGTGATGCACGGCACGCCGTGCGCCACGGCCGCCGCGCGGATGCGGCCTTCGTCGGTCCGGGCTCCCTTGCCGCTCGGCGTGTTGATGATCAGCTTCACCGCGCCGTCGACCAAGTAGTCGATCAGGTTCGGGTTCCCTTCCTGCAGCTTCTTGACGGTCTTCACCGCGATGCCCGCCTCGGTCAGCAGCTTCGCGGTCCCTTCGGTCGCCAGCAGATCGAAGCCTAATTCTTTCAGCTTCGTGCCGATGCGCACGACGTGCTTCTTCGTCGGGCCCGAGAGGCTGATAAAAATCGTCCCGTCTTTCGGCAGCAAGACGCCCGCGCCGAGTTGCGCCTTGGCGAACGCGATGCTGAACTGCTCACTGCTTCCCATCACTTCGCCGGTCGACCGCATTTCGGGGCCGAGCACGATGTCGACGCCGTGGAACTTGAAGAACGGGAAGACGCTGTCTTTGACCGAGAAGCCGTACGGACTCGGGTCGTTGAACACGCCGTGCTCGGCCAGCGACACGCCTGCCATGATCTTCGCGGCGACGGCGGCGACCGGCAGCCCCGTCGCCTTGGCGACGAACGGCACCGGGCGGCTCGCGCGCGGGTTCACTTCCACGATGTAAACGACCTGCTTCCCGTCTTCGCGCTTGATGGCGTACTGAATGTTCATCAAA
>CAMCTH010000688.1 GCA_945877965.1 Planctomicrobium piriforme
CGTCAAGTGCTTGCGATTCGTGAGAAGTCGTCGAGATTCTTTTCGGCAATGTGCGGTATTGGCCTTGTTATTCGAGGTCGAATCGTCGCTAATGACGAATCACCTTTCTATTTTGGAGACGCACCATGGCGCAACGTCGACCGTTCAACCAGCAGCGACGTAAGTTCACGCCTCGCGGCGGCGCTCCGGCTCCGATCGAATTGCCCAAGCCGCTCCCGCGCGCCGTCCCCAAGGTGTACGGACCGCCGATCATCTTGCTTGAAGATGAGAAGAAGAAGGTGTTCGAATATCAATCCGGTGCGTGGGTCGCTTACGAGCGGACGATCGCCGAGTGCCGCTTGGATTGCCAAGTCAAAGAACTGCCGCAAAAAGTGAACAAGATGACGCGTTACGAAGTGCGTCTGCCGATCGCTTAGTTCGCGAGGAAATGCAGCTCTTTGCCGCTGATTTCAGCACTGCTTCGTTCGACGATTCTGCAACCCGACGAGCGAACATGTCTTCAATCGCTGAAATGAACGATCTGCTTCAAGCCGAGATCACGCGCGTCGGCGGCGGCTATTTGAAGATCGCGACCGACGGCTCCGATGCTCGCTGCCGGCTGTTCGTCCACGAAGGGAGCGAACTCGGCATTACTCCCCGCGGGACCGTCTATTGGCACCCTTGGGACGGCGACAAGTTCGTGAAGAACGAGTTGCTGGATCTACTGCAAAAGTGGCCGACTTACGCTCGCCGCGAGCTCGACGACCGCGTCGGGATTTGGTTCGACGAATATCGCCGCCAGACGAATCGCAAGACCGGGGCCGTCCGCTGGAAAGAGATCGGCCGCGGCGATGCGTTTTATCCCGAGCTGTTCCCGTGGGACGAGCTTGAGACGTTATCGCCGTAGCAGCGTGCTCTTCGCCCGCTGCAACTAGCCGAGGATGTCGACGAGCAGCAGGAACGCCTTACGGGCTTCGCTTTGATTCGTCTCCAGGCCGCGGGCCGCTTTGTAAAGCGTAAGGGCAGCTTCCAATGCGGCTGCCTGATTGAGCTTTACGCCTGCCGTGTTGTCGTGATCGGCGACGGCCTTGGTCGCCTTGCGGCGAGCCTTCTTGACGCCGGCTTGGGCGCGAATGATCGAGACCATGTTCGGCGATACGCTGACCCCCTGCTCTTTCAACGCCGCGACGACCTGCTTCGGCATCGCGCTGTTGTTCGACTTCAGGTAGGTTCGGATCGCCTCCGACTTGACGCCTCGCCGGGGTGCGGCCGACTCGTTTTCAACTTTACGACTGCTGCTGCGTTTGGGTTTCTTGGCCATGTGCACCGACTCCCTGAGGAAAACGAGTGGATCGAACTTAAACCGGCGAGGACGTCGAAAATCGTGCGAGGGTGCGTCGCTTAGTAGCGACGACCACCGCCGCCGCCGCTTCCGCTGCTCTCGCGCGGCTTGGCTTCGTTCACGGTCAACGGACGACCGTCGTGTTCTTTTTCGTGCAGACCGCTGATAGCGTCGCGCGCGTTGTTGTCATTGTCCATTTCCACAAAGCCGAAGCCTTTGCTGCGGCCGGTGTCGCGGTCTTGGATGACCTGCGCACTACGGACTTCGCCGAACGGGGCGAACATTTCTTCCAAGTTGGCGTTGGTGACGCCGTAATTCAGATTACCGACATAAAGTTTCTTTCCCACGATTCAAACTCCTCAAAGACGACGGACAAGCGACCCAATAATGCAATCCGGGTCGAAAGAAAGGGGCCTGATTGGCGGGCCCACCAAGTCGAAAGGGCGATTGAGAATGCAGCCGAATGAGAAGGGGCTGCACCAGCGCGTCGTCTAGACAACTGGCTAAAGTCTACCACACTTACGCCGCAACTCGCTGGGAATCGCATAAAGAAAGCGAGAATCGCACCCCGATGTCCTGCATTGGGGCTTGCCTTCGTAATCACAATGGCGACTACTTTACGGCGATTGTGTCGTTATTGGTGTGCACCACACCACAATAACACCCCAATTACGCCCCCAATAACTTTTCCACACTATCCAGCAGCCGGTCCATGGCGAACGGCTTGCGGATGTAGTCGTCGACGCCGAGCATTTCGGCGTACGCCTTGTGCCGGCTCCCTTCATTGGCCGTGATCATGATGATCTTCATCGGCTCGGGACGCGAACGGCGTAACTTCTCCAACACCAGGAAGCCGCTCCGTTTGGGCATCATCATATCGAGAATCAACAGATCGGGATTCTCTCGTTCAGCCAGCGCCAGGCCTTGGTTGCCGTCGCGCGCAACCAGAATCGTGTAGCCCTTCGCTTCCAGCAGCATCCGCATTGACTCGATGATTTCGTAATCATCGTCGACGAGCAGAATCCGCTTCTTGGCGGGAAGGTCGGTAGTAGAGGCTTCGGTCGTCATGGCCGATGCTCGGGGCGTGGTGTCGGGGAGGGAAGACCGATTCAGTTCGGCGCGAACGCAGACGCATAGCAGTACCCCATCCGCGCCGGCGACGCAAGTCGCATGACGGCGCGAACGGGCAGGTTTCGATTACATCAAACGCCAGCCGTCGGGCAACACGGCATCTTTGACGACGCAGGTAATGCCGTCGCAAATCGTCGCCGAGCCGTCGTCCGGGCGGTCACGAACCTCTTTGTCGTTGACGATTTGGACATTTCGACCGATGCGGCAATTCTTGTCGACGATCGCGCGCTCGATGATCGTGCCGTCGCCGATGCCGAGCGGCGGACGACCGCGGCCGTGATCGGTCGCAATGTCGGCAGGCTCTTGGTGAAAATCTTGGCCCATGATCACGGCGTTGCGAATGACGACGTTCTTGCCGATGCGAGTCCGCAGGCCGATGACGCTGTTTTCGATCACCGCACCGTCTTCAATGCTGCAACCGTCGGCGATCAAGCTGCGACGAATCGTGGCCCCTTCAACTTGCGTCGGAGCGAGCGAACGGGACCGGGTGTAGATCGGCGAGTCGCCCGACATGAAGTTGAACGGCGGGTTCGGGTGGGCAAGTCGCAGGTTCGCTTCGAAAAACGAGCGAATCGTACCGATGTCTTCCCAATAGCCGTCGAACAGATGGACGTGCACCTTGTGCGTGCGGATCGACGTGGGGAAAACTTCCTTGCCGAAGTCGGCGTAGTCGGTCTTGCTGAGCAGGTCGACGAGCACGTCGCGATTGAACAAGTAAATGCCCATGCTCGCCAAAC
>CAMCTH010000689.1 GCA_945877965.1 Planctomicrobium piriforme
CTTGGTCTTCACCGTCGGCATGGTGGTTTCTTGCTTCACCGGGGCTTTGACGTCCGCGGTGGGAGCTTCGCCCGCCAGGGCCAACGACAATACCAAAGTAATCTGTCCGATCATCACATTCTCCGTATAACTCGGATGACTTCCCGCTTGCGAAAGGCGCAAGACGTGGAACAAACCCAGGTCGCACCATCGACCTGACCGGACCACCTTAGGCAGACCGCGCCACGGTTCGCAAGGGGCTGACCTGGGGGGAGGGACGGCTTGCCGGCATGTCAGCAGGTTCTTGCAATCGGCGTTCGTTTTGTTACCTTATCGCTTCCTAAATCACGCAACGCACAGCTGAAGAAAGATCACGATGTCGATGTATATTGGCGAAGCTCTGGCGGGCGACGGTAACGAAATTGCGCATATCGATTTGCTGATCGGCGACAAGCAAGG
The DNA here is from genome assembly GCA_945877965.1 of Planctomicrobium piriforme. Lineage (GTDB taxonomy): Bacteria > Planctomycetota > Planctomycetia > Pirellulales > PNKZ01 > CAMCTH01. The sequence continues at coordinate 439 of CAMCTH010000689.1, forward strand.
TCCCGTCGGCGTCGCATTCGCGAACGCCTTGGCGCGTCAGAGCGAAGGGCACTCGAACCTACTAGCAGTGCTCACGCCGAACCTGGCCGTGAAGCCCGCCACCGTCATGATCACCAAGGTCACGATCAAGGGCATGAAGCAAGCCGTGCAGATGTTCGGCCCCGCTCAAGCCGCGGTCGCCAAGGCCGTTGCCGACTCCGTCGCCGACGGCGTGATTCCGAAGAACAAGACCGAAGAACTCGTGATCGTGTGCGGCGTGTTCATTCACCCGGCTGCCGCCGACGACAAGAAGATCTACGACTACAACTACGAAGCCACGAAGATGGCGATCGCCAACGCGATGGGCAGCAAGCCGTCGGCCGACGAGATGCTGGCCGGCCGTGAAGCCAAGCACCCATTCCGCGGCTTCTAAATCTGCGGTTTTAAATTGGACTGCGACCCAACACGCCAGGCTCGTCGGAACACCGGCGAGCTTGGCGTGTTTTATTGAATAGGGTGGAATAGAATCGCTTTGCCGGGTCGTCCTCGACCCGATGTGGATTCCGCCCCGAGGACGGGGCGGCTAAGCGACAAACTCGGCGGTGAGATTGTCCTCGTCGTCGCGCCATCGGAGCGATTGAATATGTCGAAGCCCAAAATCCTCGTCCAACTCGATACCGACTCGCAACCCAGCGTCTTTGACGGCGTCGTGGCCGTCGACGCCGGAGTCGAGCACCTCTTCCGCCACAGCGATATCACGCCCGAGAACGTGCGCGATCGCGTCCACGGGGCGATCTTTACCCGCGGGACCGACGATCTGAAGTCGACCGCCCTGTTCATCGGCGGTTCGGACGTCACGCTCGGCGAAGCGGTGCTCAAAGCGGTGAAGAAAGCCTTCTTCGGTCCGATGCGGGTTTCGGTCCTGCTCGACTCGAACGGGGCAAATACGACGGCCGTCGCGGCGGTTCTGGCCGCGCGCAAGCATCTGAACCTGGCCAAAACGACGGCCCTCGTCCTGGGCGGCACCGGGCCCGTCGGTCGCCGCGTGGCCCGGCTGTTGGCTCGCGAAGGGGCGATGGTCCGCGTCGCTTCGCGCGACGTTGCTCGGGCCGAATCGGTTTGCCGCGACGTGGCGGCCATCCTGCCCGAAGCCAAGCTCACGGCACACGCCGTCGGCGATACCACGGCCGCCGAGAAAGCCCTTATCGATTGCGAGTTGGTGATCGCCGCCGGAGCGGCCGGCGTCGAGCTCCTGTCGGCCGACGGTCGCCGCAATTGCGCGAGCCTCCGCGTGGCGATCGATCTGAATGCCGTGCCGCCGGCGGGAATCGGCGGCATCGAGCCGTTCGACAAGGCGACCGATCACTCCGGCGTGTTTGGATACGGCGCAATCGGCGTCGGCGGCGCGAAGATGAAACTGCACAAAGCCGCGATCCAAAAACTTTTCGAGCGAAACGACGTCGTCCTCGACGCAGATGAACTCTACGAGCTAGGCAAATCGTTGAGCTAGCCGGCTCGACGGCGTTGCGCCGCGTCGGCGGTGCGTTCGAAGATCACGCCGACCGCGAGAACCGGATCACGATAAAGGCAAAGATCGTCATCACGACGATCCCGATCACAAAGACGATGAGGTTCATCCTCGTCCGTCGGCGGGCCGTCGCAATTCGCTCTTGCACCTCGCCCAGAGATTCATCGTCCGCGGCAGCCGCGCCGTAGGGCATCTGCGGCAAGCGCGGCGAGAGCATCGTCTGCGTCGCTTCCTGATCTCGGCGCGGCGGTGCGGTCGGTCCTGGGCCCGGCAAGGTTGACGTCGGTCCGTCTGCGGGCCGCCTTAGAATTGTTGCCACGGCTACGCGCGGCGGGTCGAGCAATGCCAATTCCGGCAAGGGGCTGTCGACGGCCAACCGCGGCTGGTTGTCGTCAACGGCCGACGACGCGGGACGGATCGGCGGCGCGGCGGAGGGGCGTTGCGGGAAAGGAGACTCCGCGATCAAAGCGGCGGGGCCGTTCATCGGCTTCAAGTCGGCCGCGGCCGATGTCGGCTTGGGCTCCGGCACAACGTAGACCTTGCCGCACTCAGGGCAGCGCACCGATCGCCTCGCCGCCAAGCGGGGCACGATCAACGTCGTCGGGCAGTGAGGACAGCCGATTTCGAGCCAGTTCACAAACGCCGCCGCTAGGTAGAATGTCGAGATCGTTCGTTCATACTACCAAGCCGTCGCTGCGGCGAGAATCTTTTGGCCATGCCCGACGAATCGTCGCCGAACTCACCACCGCTCCCGCCCGGCCAGCAACTCGCCGCTCGTAACAAGTGGCCGCAGGTCGGGGAACCGACGCCGAGCGAAGTTCCCGATGCGTGGCGACTCGAAATCGCCGGCCTCGTCGACCGTCCGCGCGCTTTCACACTCGACGAACTCCGGCAGTTGCGGCGCACCGAGCCCGCCGTTGATCTGCATTGTGTGACCCGCTGGACCATGCCAGGCGTGAGGTTCTCAGGCGTCTCGCTGGCCGACGTCATCGCGAGTTGCCATCCGCAAGCAGCGGCCCGGTTCGTTCGCTTCGTTTCGTTCACACCCCGTCGACACGACACCTCGCTGCCGCTCGCCGATGCGCTGAATTTGCAAACGTTGCTGGCCTGGGAAGTCGACGGTCAGCCCCTCTCGGTCGACCACGGTGGGCCGGTCCGCGTGATCGTGCCGGGTCGTTATTTGTATAAGAGCCTAAAGTGGCTGGGATTGATCGAACTGCTCGAACGCGATCGGCTTGGCTTT
>CAMCTH010000690.1 GCA_945877965.1 Planctomicrobium piriforme
GAACCCGCTGGCCTATCTCGGTCTGGCGATCTTCGCCGAACAGGCAGCGGGAGTGGCGTTCTCGTACTTTATGGCGTTTCACCTGTCGTCGGGCGTGCTGTTGGCGGGGTTGGCCGTCTACAACTTGCGGCGCTTTTATGTACAGCAGATGGGGCTCGCCCCGCTCAAGCCGAAGGTGAAGTCGAAAACATCGGGTGAAAAGCGGGGCCCGCGCTGGTCGTTGTTTCCCGAGTATTCGATGTTGTGGAAAGAAGTCGTCGCGGGGCGCGGGGCGATTCGGCTCGGTTGGATCGGCAAGCTGGCCGCCCTGGCGCTCTATGCCTTGGCGCTGTGGGGATTGGGAGCAGTGGTCTACGAACAGTTCGATTACAACCCCTACGGATCCTACAGCGACACGGGCGACAAGCAGGCCCCGCATGTGTTCGGCGGCGTAGCGGTGCCGATGATCGCTTCGCTGGCGATGTTGTTGATCGCGGGGCGGGCGGCGGGAAGCATCACGTCGGAACGGGAACAAGATACGTGGCTGACGTTGATCAGCACGCCGCTCACCGATCGCGAGATCGTGTGGGCGAAATTCTGTGCGGCAATTTACTCGGTCCGCTATTGGTATCTGCTCGTCGTGCTCGGCTGGCTGTTGTGCATCGTCATCACGCCGGAGTTCTGGTGGGCCGTGCCGATCTTGGTCGTCGTGCACTTGGTGATGTTGTCGTTGGCCGCCTCGATCGGCGTCTTCTGCTCGCTCGCCTCGAAGACCTCGCTGCGGGCGATGGGGGCGGCGCTGACGGTCCTCGTCGTCGTGCTGTCGATCGGGCCGGCGTTCCTCGCTGCGATTTCGGAAGCCGAATTCTTCGTCGGCTTTTCGTTGCCGATGACGATGGGGGCCGCCCACTTCATGAGTTGGGCGTCGACGCGCGGGAGCATCGGTCGCTTTGAAGCCGACATGGCCGGGGGCGTGTTCGTGGCGACGATCGTTTACGCCATCGCGTCCGTCGGCATCTATGCGTCGTGCATCGTGAACTTCGATGCTCTGACGGGTCGCATCGTCACGCCGATCGGTGAGCCGCGAAGGCGACCAAGTGATCCGGTCGCCGGTCCGACGAACGGTTCGCAATCAAACGATGCGCCGTCAGTCGACGCGCCGACCGGCGAAGCCCAGCAGGGCGCGTAGTTCGCGTTCGAGATCGGCTTGCAAACGCTTGGAGTCGGCGCGAAGGGTGACCGTGCGCGACACGACGGCGGCAGCGACCGGGGTGACTGCCGGAGCAGGAGTCGCGAGCGGCGTCGGCACGTCGTGGACGAAGACTAGCGGCAGCGGGTTCACGACCGCCGTCGTCATGCATCGCTCCCGGTCCAGCCGAGCGAGATCGGCGTCGGTTGCTCGAACACGGGGTAAGTTCCCGCAGCCTCGGCGGTCACCACTTCTCCTTGCACATCGGAGCGGGGGAACTCGCCGTCGTGCGGGGCGGCCGAGACCGGCCAAGTCAGGCGGACGCGAAATTCGTACGGGCCCGTTCGGAGCCGAGCTCCGTCGGGGACGAGGGACGTCGACAAGACCGGCGCGCCGTCGACCGTGATCTCCGGTCCGTCGCCGAGCCAGCAGAGTGTGAGCCCGATCGGACTGCGGAGCAAGTACGAATGCGACTCGGGGAATTGCAGGTCGGCCAGGACCAGGTCGTTGTCGTCGGCGGCGCCGATCAGGTAGGCCAAGCCGTCGATCGGTCGAATCCGCTGCCGCGCACGTCCGCGGGTGATCTCGAGGTCGACCCGAGGCAGAATGGCGGCCCGATGAGGTTGGGCGGGACCGTGAGGACCGTGACGGCGAATCGGGCGAGGCATGGAGCGTGGCTTTCCGTGGACGCGAACCGACTTCCGGACGCTGCTATCATGCTTTCGGCCAGGGCCGCGCGACGGGGTGAGCGACAAGCGCCGAGACGGTGCAGATTCGCAATCCGCGCCGCCGAACGACGCGAATAGTGAAAATGTGCGGGCCGATTTAACGAGGTTAAACCGGGGAGAGATCGAGTTTAGCCGCCGGGCTTGCCCGGCGAAAAGAACGCGTCGCATGCGACGCGGCTAAACGGTCGAAGAAGCGGCGAAGTTATTTCGCCTTGGCGGCGGTGCGGATTTGGCCGCGGGCTTGGAGCATGGCCCGTTCGCGGATCGCTTCTTCTTCGTCGGTCGGAGCCCGTTGGGCGATGAGGGCGTCGAGTTGCGCCTTGGCGGCCGCGACGTCCAGGTCCTTCGCTTCCACGGCCCGATTGGTGAGGACCGACACCACGTTGTCGGCGACCTGCACGAACCCACCGTCGACGTAGAGCCGACGCTCGCCCGAGGCTTGCCTGATCCGCAGTTCACCGTAGCCGAGACGACCGATCAGCGGGCTGTGATCGAACGCCACGCCCAACTCGCCGTCGAACAACGGCAAGGCGACGAAGTCGGCAGCTTCGTCGAGCAGCGTCGCCTCGGGGGTGACGACGACGACGCGGAGCGAGGATTGGGTGGTTGCGTTCGACATGGGATTTTCGTTCCGTGTTCATTTAGCTGCGGGGCTTGTCCCCGCGGGCGACTGGCGTCGACGAGCGACGCGGCTAAATGAAATGGTCGTTACTTGGCTTGGGCCTTCGCTTGTTCGGCGGCTTGTTCGATCGGGCCGACGTACATGAACGCGCTTTCCGGCAGGTGATCCCACTTGCCGTCGCAAAGTTCTTCGAAGCTGCGGATCGTGTCTTCCAGCGAGGTGTACTCGCCCTTCTTGTTCGTGAAGACTTCGGCCACGAAGAACGGCTGCGACAAGAACCGCTCGATGCGGCGAGCGCGATGGACGACCAACTTGTCCGATTCGCTCAATTCGTCGATACCGAGAATCGCGATGATGTCTTGCAGTTCGCGGTACCGTTGCAGCGTCCCTTGCACGCGACGGGCGACGGCATAGTGCCGGGCTCCGACGTAGGCCGGGTCCAAAATGCGGCTCGACGATGCGAGCGGATCGACGGCCGGATAGATACCTTTTTCCGAGATCGAACGTTCGAGGTACAAGAACGCATCGAGGTTACCGAACGCCGTGGCCGGCGCGGGGTCGGTCGGATCGTCGGCCGGAACGTACACGGCTTGCACCGACGTGATGGCACCCTTGGTCGTCGAAGCGATCCGCTCTTGCAAGGCACCCATTTCCGTGGCCAGCGTCGGT
>CAMCTH010000691.1 GCA_945877965.1 Planctomicrobium piriforme
AAGACTCCGACAGCGCGGCCGTCTGCAGCACCGACGACGGTTACGGTTACGTGATCATGCCGTTGGCGCGCGATCGGTAGTGCGAGTTGACGGTTGACAGTAGGCAGTTGACAGAAACAAGACAGGTAAAACTTTTGGTGTTCATTTCCGTCAACCGCCCTCTGTCAACTGTCAACTAGATCCCATGGCCGACGCTCGCCGCCTTGCCGACGTTCTTTCCGAGCTGCATGCCCGTCGTGGGTACTCGCGGTTCAAGGAAACGGAGTCGCTCGACGAGGCGTGGGCTACGGCGGTGGGACCTCGGTTGGCCCCGCTGACGCGCGTCGGAGCCGTTCGTCGCGGCGTGTTGGAAGTGACGGCAGCCGACTCCGCCTCGGCCCAAGAACTGCAGTTTCAAAAAGAACCGATCCTCGCCAAACTCATCGCCGCTTTGCCCGACCATAAACTCCGCGATCTACGTTGCCGCATTGGACCGGTGAAGTAACGGATTGCTGGAAGCGAACAAAGAAAAACAACCAGAACTCGAATTTTTTGGATACACGCACGCATGGCTGACGAGCTCGTTTCGACCGAAGGCAGTTCCGATTACGGCGCCGACGACATCCAGTCCCTCAAAGGGGGCGAACACATTCGCAAGCGGCCGAGCATGTACATCGGCAACACGGGTGCACGCGGGTTGCATCACTTGGTGTATGAAACGATCGACAACTCGATCGACGAAGTGATGGCCGGCTTCGCCAAAGAGGTGAGCGTCACGATCAATCCCGACGGCAGCTGCTCGGTGCAGGACGACGGTCGCGGCATTCCGGTGGAGAATCATCCCGAGTTCGGCGTGTCGACGCTAGAAGTGGTGATGACGAACGTGAACACCGGCGGCAAATTCGGGAAGGCCGTTTATAAGACCTCCGGCGGATTGCACGGCGTCGGCATCAAGGCGGTGAACTTCCTCAGCGAATGGTGCGAAGTCGAGGTCCGTCGCGACGGCGGTCTGTATCAGCAGGAATACGAACGAGGTGCTCCGGTGGCCCCTGTTAGCCGCATCGGCAAGGCGACCGGCACCGGTACGAAAACGACGTTCAAGCCCGACCCCGAAATTTTTGCCGGCGGCGTCCAATTCGATTACACGACCCTGTATCGCCGCATTCAAGAACTCGCGTTCTTGAACAAGGGAACGAAGATCGTCTTCAAGGACGAACGGACCGGCGACGGCGAGACGTTTCTCTATGAACGGGGTCTGCTGGCCTACGTCGAACATCTGAACCGCACGACCGAGCCGGCCCATAGCGACGTCGTCTACGTCACCGGCGAGGCCGACGGTGTGATGCTCGAATTGGCGATGCAATACACGACCGAGTACTCCGAGAACATCCATTCCTTCGTCAACAATATCAACACGGTCGACGGCGGCACGCACCTCTCGGGCTTCCGCACGGCTCTGACGCGGACGCTGAACGTGTACGGCAAGAAGGAAAATATCTTCAAGGATCTCACGCCGACCGGCGACGACTTCCGCGAAGGGCTGACGGCTATCATCGCCGTCCGTGTGCCGAACCCGCACTTCGAAGCGCAGACGAAGGGGAAGCTGAACAACCCGGAAGTCGAAGGGATCGTCAACTCAATCACCGGCGACTACCTGGCGAAGTATCTGGAGCAGAACCCGAAGATCGCCAAGATGATCGTGATGAAGGCGATGCTGGCCGCCGAGGCCCGCGAGGCGGCCCGCAAGGCGAAGGCTTTGCTGCGCGAACGGAAAGGGGCGATGGCGGGTCACGGTCTGCCTGGCAAGCTCCGCGATTGTTCGAGCAAGGACGTCTCGCGCTGCGAACTGTACTTGGTCGAAGGTGATTCGGCCGGCGGCAGCGCCGAAGGGGGCCGACTCCGTGAGTATCAGGCGATTCTGCCGCTGCGAGGCAAGATCATCAACGCCTACAAGAGTCGCGAAGATAAGGTGCTGGCGAACGAAGAAGTCCGCAGCATGATCGCCGCGATCGGCATCGGCATGGGCGAAGACGCCGACCTCTCGAAGCGACGCTACAACAAGATCGTCATCATGACCGATGCCGACGTCGACGGTTCACACATCCGCACGCTGCTGCTGACGTTCTTTTATCGCCAAATGCACGCGCTGGTGAAGGCGGGACATGTGTACGTCGCGCAGCCGCCGTTGTTCCGCGTGAAGAGCAAGAAGAACACGTACTATGTGCAGACCGAAGCCGAGATGCGCGATCAACTGCTCGACTACGGCCTGCAAGACGCCGTCTTCGAACCGAACGCGACGCGCCGGATCGAAGGCCCCGAGATGGCGAAGCTCTGCCGCACGTTGGCGACGCTTGAGCTGTCGATCACGGCTCTCGAACGCCGCGGCATTAGCCTCAAGCAACATGCTGGGCGAATGGATGCCGCGGGCAAACTGCCGGTCTTCCACGTCTATCTCGGCAGCAAAGAATACTGGTTCGTGAACCGCGAAGAGCTGAGCAAGTTCACCGAAGAGCAAGAGAAAGCGACCGGCGCGGAACCGCAAGTCGCAGCGACCGACGTCGTTCCCGACCCTGCGGCCGATCCGAACGGCGATGGCGCTGCCGCGAAGCGCCTGCACATCGTCGAGTTGCACGAAGTTCGTTCGCTCAACAAAGAACTTGCCGACCTGCGGACGATGGGCTTCGAGATCGACTCGCTGATTCCGCAAGCCCGCACCGGCTCGCTCGAAGCGCGTTACAAACTCCGTCGCGAAGAGAGCGAGATCGGCATCGAGGACCTCCGCGGGCTGCTGGCCGCCGTCCGCAAGGCGGGCGAAAAGGGTTTGCACGTCACCCGCTTTAAAGGCCTCGGCGAAATGAACGCCGAGGAGTTGCGCGACACGACGCTCGACCCGGCCCACCGCACGCTGCTGCAAGTGAAGATGGAAGACCTCAGCGCCGCCGACGATCTATTCCGAATCCTGATGGGCGACGTCGTCGAACCGCGCCGACAGTTCATTGAAAAGCACGCCCTCGAAGTCCGCAACTTGGACGTGTAAGCGATTGAAGTGGTGTGGGACATAAACGTTGGCATTTGAGACAAAGTGCTTGGCACTGTGAGACACAAAGTTTGGCACTGGAATACGTGGCAAGCCCGCTGCGCCGTTGATTCCCGCCGATTTCACGGCCGTGCTCGCCGTAAGTCTCTGATAGGTAAGGAAAAATCAA
>CAMCTH010000692.1 GCA_945877965.1 Planctomicrobium piriforme
GAAGCTGCGGGACGTCGTCCCCCTTGAGTTGTCCGCGCTCAAGCGCAACTTGGAAGACGCGGAGCAAGTCGAGGAACTCGGGGTCGGAGAGTTGTCCTTGCAGCACGACGCCGCCCCGCTGGAGCACGGCCAGCATCGTCTCGCGATCGGGCGAAACTCGCGCGAGCGCCAAGCCGCCGACGATGAACGTGCGGGCGTCCTTTGCGTTCAGAACCGAATCTTTCCAACGATCGACCGGAATGCGTTCCAGCGCGAGTCGGGCGGTGAAGCTGACGGCGCGGTCGGCGTCGGCCAGCAGCGGCAGGATTGTTTCCGGCGGCGGCACGAACATGCCGCGGGCCAGCGACTCGCACGCCTGACGACGGACCGAAGCATCGGGATCGCGGAGCATTTGCACGAGCAGGCCGCCGCCGATCGGTTCGGCATGCACGCCGAGCAAGTACGCAGTCTTCTTACGAACGGCGGGGTCGCCGTCGCGCGAGAGTTTTGTGAAGTAGGTCATGTCCGGCAGCGGGCCGTACAACTCGAGCAGGTCGAGCGAACGGATCCGATCTTCCGAGCGGTTCGTGGCGTTGGCGGCGGCCGCCTGCAGTTGCGTTCCCCACAACTCCGGATTCTGTTGCTGAATCAGGGCGACCTTCTGGCGGGCCCAGGCCGACCACGGTTGCGGCTGACGAACGGCCGCGGCGACGCCGGTGAGTTTCGCCGGCGGCGTGAGTTGGCCGGTGTAGACGACGCGATAGACGCCCCCTTCGGTGCCGCGCCCGCCGGTGACGAAGTAGAGCCAGCCGTCGGGGCCGACGGCGACGTCGGTGGCGGCCAACGGTCGGCCGCGGACGAAGACCTCGCCGTCGCTGGTGTAGCCGCTACCCGAGGCCCGCGGCTTAAAGGCGATGATTTCTCCCTGCGACCAATCGCAGGCGAAGAGCGCGCCTTGGTACTGCGGCGGGTAGCGATCGTGTTCGTAGAACTCCAAGCCGGTCGGCGAACCGCGACCCGCGGTCGCTGCAGGCGGAACGCCGTCGAAGTTATAGTCGGGCCAGTTCGACCAACCGCTGCGCCAGCCGTGCTCACTGCCGGCGAAGATGTGCTGCAAGCGCGTGGCGCGATACCACGGGAGGCCTTCGTTCCATTCCATGTCGGAGTCGAACGTGAACAACTCACCGACGCGATTGAAGGCTAAGTCGTAGGCGTTGCGGAATCCGCCCGAGAAGGTTTGGATCGATTTCCCCTCAGCATCGAGCCGCACGACGGTTCCGCCCGGCGCTTTGACGCCGACGGCGTGTCCGCCCGGATCTTCGTAACGCGGCATGACCAAGTCGCCTTCGTAGTAATCACGATAGGGACTCTCTTTGACGGCGGCTCCCACGGCTTGCGCGTGATTGCCGATCATGACGTAGATCATGCCGTCGGGGCCGAGCGACAGGCCGTGCGGGCCGTGCTCGCCGAGTCCGCCGCTGAACTTCATCAGCGTCGTGACCTTCTCGCCTTTGCCGTCGCGATCTTCGTCGTTGATTAAGTACAGCGCGGCACCGTCGGGTCCGTCGCCGACGGCATAGATGCCGCCGTTGAGGGCCAGCAGACCTTGGCAGCTTTTCACCTTGTCGCAGTATTCAGCAACCTTGTCCGGGACGCCGTCTTTGTTCGAATCGGTGATCAGCAAGATCGGGCCGCGCTCGCGCCCGGCGATCATTTCGCCGAACTCGTTGAACGTGACGCTCAGCAGCGAGCCGGAGTCGTTCGGGGCGACGACCCGCTCGATGCGAAAGTCTTTGACGACCGCAAACCGTCGGGCCGACGAACCGTCCTCGGCCGTGATCTGATCGAGCCAAGGCCGCGCGACGCCGAGCTCGCCGAAGCTATGCGCCTTGAGCCACTTCGAATCGTCGAAGCGGTCTTTCTCCCACAGCGGTCCTTCGACGGCCGAGGTGACCCACGTTTCATCGGTCACGTAGGCAATCGCCGGGCCCCCTTTCTTCTGCATGAAGATGCGGGCCGTCAGACCGGCGGAAGTTCCTTCGTTGTTCGTCGCCTTCACGGCGATGAGGTTCTTGCCTTCGAGCAAGAACGGCAGCAGGTTGATCGCCTGCATGCGATGCCAATCTTTACCGTTGCCGGCGAAGCGGCCGTTGACGTAGACCTCGTATTGATTGTCGGCCGTGATTTGCAAGACGGCGACGTCGGGGGCCGAACTGCTGAACCACTTGCGAAAGTAAACGCTCCCTTGCGGGATCGGGCCTTGCGCTTGCGTCGGCGTCCAGATCCAGAGCGGATCGCCGCTGCTGGGCTGCATGGTCGGTTCGGCAGCGGCGGGATTCGCGGGCAACGCGGCGGCCGACGATTCCGTCTCGGGCGCGAGCGTGGCCGGTGCACCGGTCGAGGTCGGCGCGGCGACGGGGGCGGCGGTCTGCGCCGAGCCGAGCGTCGGCCAAGCTAAACCGAGCGCGATACCCAGCAGCATCGCATTGCGAAACGAGACCATCCCTGGCAATCCTGCCTGACGCATAACGAATCCTTTCGTCGTGCCACGAACGTAGCGGCGATGACTTCACCGCAAGCGGGGGCGAAAGATAACACCTCTGGTTCGCGTGAAGCAACAGAGGTTCTGCCGAGTTCTGCCAGCCAGGGGGCCGGAGCGACAGTTCGTCGCAAGCAGTCAAGCGACACATTCAGCAGTAAGACGGCGACGTCCGCAAGCCGCGCCGAGCCCGCATCGCCTTGACCGTCTGCGCCCCGGGGTTTAGCATTCCCCGTGCCGCAAGTCTTTGACGGCCGGCGTGTTAGCACCGAAGGAACGCGTAAAGGATTTTGGACGATGCAAGTCGACCGACGGATCGTGCTCTGGTGCCTCTTGTTGCTGCCGGCCATGCCGGCGACCTTCGGCTGCTCGAAGTCGGAACCCGAAGAATCGACTGGGGCCGTCAAAGTCGAAGGCTCCGGCTCCGGCGAAGCTCCGGCCGCCGCCGTCGGTGCGCCGGGCGAAGGGCTCAAGCCGTTTACCGCTCCGCCGCTTGCCGAGATCGATGCCAAGGCCGAGTGGGTCGACATGCCGGTCGACGATTCGCTCGAACTGCTCAAGAAAGAATGGGCTAAGACGAAGCCGGCCGTCACGACCCCTGCCGCGCTGGCTCTGCGCAATAACTCCGAGAAAGAGAATACCGAGATTCTCGACGCTCTCGGCCGA
>CAMCTH010000693.1 GCA_945877965.1 Planctomicrobium piriforme
TATCGCTACGGTCCGAAGGGCTCGCCCGTGCCGACGCCGACGAATCCGATCGTGCGATTGGACCCGACGCCCGACGGCAAAGGGTTGCGTCGTACGGTCGTCGCCGAAGGGTTCGAAGATCCCGTGATGGGGATGGCGATTCGCGGCGATCAACTGTGGGCCGCGGCCAATAATCTGCTGTTTCGTTTCGATCTCACCGAAGCCGGGCCTGCCGAGAACAAGACGCTTTTGCTCGAAGACAAGAACAAAGCCTGGAATCCGTTCGGCATGTTCGTGCTCGAATGGGGCCCCGACGATTTGCTGTACATGAGCGTCGGCAACCATGTGATTGACATCGCCGGCGTCGATGGGACCGCCGTGCGACCCGGCAAGACGACCGGCGTCGTGATGCGCATGCGCCCCGACGGCACGAAACTGGAGAGCCTGACCCACGGCCTGCGCGTGCCGTATTCGTTCGAGTTCGACCCGTTCGGTCAGTTGTGGTTGCTCTCGAACGGCGAAGGGAATCCGAACCGCTTCGTCCGCACGATCCAGGGGGTCGACTATCACTGCTACACGCGCGGTGACGTCGGCAACGACTGGCTGGCCGGCAAACACCCGCTGGCTCCGCCGTGTTTCGAACTGCCGCGCGGCGCCTGCACGCAACTGCTGCGTTATTTCGGAGCGGCGTACCCGGCCGATTTCCAGGGCAATTTGTTTCTGGACAATTGGGGAGCCCACGGTTTCGGCGGGCCGAATCGCACGATCTTTCGTTACGTGCTCGATGAGCGGAACAACGTCGTCGACAAGCAATCGTGGCTCGTCTGTCGCGATCCGCACTTCCGTTGCAGCCACTTGCTGCTCGATCGCGAGGGGAACCTGTTGATCGCCGACTGGTACGGCCGCGACGACGAAAGCGACACGACCGGCCGGATCTGGCGCGTGCGGTACGAAGGGAATGCGAAGCCTGCCGTCGCATCGAGCTTCGCCTCGGCGACACCGCTGACAGCAAACGTGGCGGCCTTATCGCAAACGGCACAAGCCGCGACTCCGCTGGCCGCCGCCGATGCACTCTGGAATCTCACGCGCATCGGCACGACCGAGGCCCAAGCGGCACTCGTTGCCGGCACGAAGCACGGCGATTGGCGCGTCCGACGTCTCGCGCTCGATCTCCTTCAACGCCGCGACTTGTTCCCTTCTGGCTCGTCGACTAGTGTCGACATCGAAGCAGTCGCGACCGCGACCTTGCACGATTCCGATCCGGCCGTGCGGCTGCAAGCGGCGACCATGCTGGGCGACGACGCCGTTCGCCGTACGGCGCTTCTCGACGTTCTGAAGTCGGGAGCGGCCGCGGATGCCCATCTGCGTTACTCCGCCGCGTGGCAATTGGCCAAGGTTGCCGATGCCGCCGCGCTGCGCACGCTCGTTCGCTCGGACGATGCGAATCTGCGTCTCGCCGGACTCATCGCCGTCGATGTCGCTTGCTACGAATCGCTCGCGACGAAAGACGCGGCCCTGGTCGTGCTAAGCGAACTGCTGGCTGATCCGGCACCGGGCGATTGGGACCTGCCGCTGACGCTGGCCCGACTGAACAAGGCTCCGCAATTGTCAGCGGCCTTGGAAAAGCTGGGAGCTCGCGAGGACGTGCCCGCCGACGTCACAGCCCAAACCATTCTCGCCCTGCGGGCCCAAGGGGGAGCCGCCGCGGCGAGGCTCGGCAAGGCGGCGGCGCGGCGATTTCTAACCGCCGTCGAAGGCGGCAAGGTTCAAGTCGCACAACCCGGCGAACAACTATTGTTGCTCGAGTTGCTGGCCGGGGAGGATCCGAATGGATTCGCGTTGCGGACCGTGCAATCGCGGCTGACGGATCGCAACGGTTTGCTACGCGAAAAGGCCCACGCCGTGGCTCGCGGTTACGGATCGAAAGCCGCGGCACTCGTACCAGTGCTGCGGGCCCGGATTCTCGACGCGAATCCGCAAACATCGCTCGAAGAACGTTTGCAACATGTGGCGACGCTCGCGGCCGTCGATGCCCAAGCGGATGCGGCGGAATGGACCCGTCTGTTGCTCGAAAGCGAGCCGGCCGTGTCGCGCGACGTGCTGCGGTCGTGGCGAACGTTCGAAGGGAACGGCACGATGACGGCCGCCCTGGCGAGCGCGGCTCCGAAAGTCGCGGCCCGCGCAGGTGATTGGAGCGATGAACTGCGCGCGGTGCTGACGCACTTGAAGGCGGCCGACGCAGTCGCTTCGCTGAAGCTGCCGGCCGCCGAGTACGACACCGCCGACGAGCCCGCCTTGCGGAGCCACTTGCTTTCGGCCAAAGCCGATGCACACGGGCCGCTGCTCGGGCGCCGCGTGTTCGAACGAGCCGGCTGCGTGAAATGCCACACCACGGTCAACGAAAACGCCCTGCGAGCGCCGTCGCTGCAAGGAATCGGCAAGGCGCAGAAGATCGACTACCTCGTGGAGTCGATCTTCGAACCGTCGAAAGTCATCAAGACCGGCTTCGAAATCGAGACGCTCGTCACCGTCGACGGCCAAACGCTGCAAGGGCTGGTGAAAGAGGAAGGCGGGAAGCTGCGCGTGATTACGGTCGATCGCGAACTGATGTTGGAAAAGAAAGACATCGAAGCGCGCGAAGTGCAGAAGAAGTCGCTGATGCCCGACGGCCTGTTCAAAGGATTAAGCCCGGCCGAATTGCGTGACCTGCTGAGCTACCTGCAATCGCTGAAGTAGCGCCGTCGCACCACGACTCATCACTAGAAACCAGGAAATTGCCGTGACTGCTCACATCTTCCCAATCCTTCTGACGCTGTTTGTCGTTCGTGAAACTCTCGTGGACGATTCTGCGATTCCTACACCGATCGCGCATTGGAAGCTCGATGACAAGGGGCGGGAAGCACGAGATGCAGTCGGTACGCATCACGGCATGATTCACGGCGCCGTCTCGCACGAGGGACAAATCGGCAACGCGATGCTCTTCGACCGGGCCCAAGGGAACCATGTCGCAATTCCTCATTCTCCCGATTTCGAGATAGCAACATTTACGGTATCGGCTTGGGTATGGTTAACGAACGAGCCGACGTTTTCCGGCATTCTCGGCACGCGAACCGGCGGCGAATTCAATTTCGATATGAAGGTGAATGCCGACAAGGTTCACGGCGACATTGGTGACGGCCGTCGCTGGATCGACACGCGAATCA
>CAMCTH010000694.1 GCA_945877965.1 Planctomicrobium piriforme
AGCCAAAATCAGCAGCGGCAGCGTCCAGCAGAGATATTGAATCGAAAAGACTTTGGAGAGCCCCACCGCGATCGGGATGACGACCAGTCCCGCCAAGTAGGCCGCGGTCCGACTGAATCCGGGGCCGCGAAATGCCTGCCAAGTGCAGCGCAATCC
The DNA here is from genome assembly GCA_945877965.1 of Planctomicrobium piriforme. Taxonomy (GTDB): domain Bacteria; phylum Planctomycetota; class Planctomycetia; order Pirellulales; family PNKZ01; genus CAMCTH01. Next base: position 157 of record CAMCTH010000694.1, read on the forward strand.
CATCAGACCCAAGACGCCGATCAGCAGCGGCGTGGCGATCTTGGCGAGCGGTCGTTCCCACGTGCCGCCGAGATTCCAACAGCCGTAGTCGTAGTAGCAATGCAACTCCGTCGCCGAGTTGAAGAGCATCATGACCGTCGCATAGACCGCTTCGATCTCGACGCCGCGATCGGCATGGAACGCGAACATCCGCCCTAGGTCGTTGCCGACTTGCAGATAGTAATACAGGTACGGTCCGAAGGCGGTCGCCAGGAACGTGACCGGGCCGACCCACCACCACGGCGTGGGTCCGCGGCGCAGCAATCGCGACACGTCGACCAACAGCGCGAACGGCGCGAGCAGGACGGGAATCAATTTGTAGCTAATGCCGAAGCCGAGCGCCGCATAGGCGAATGCCGACCATTCGACGGCACGGGGCTCGCGCTCGTCGTCGGCTCGCAGACTGCCGTAGGCCCAGGCCATGAGCGAGAGCGTGAGTCCGGGATCGAGCCGTTCCAGCAAAACGTAGCCGAGCAGGCTCGTCGTGAGCGTATAGCCCCACATGCACCAAGCGAGTCGCTCGGGCCGTCGTCGGCGGACGATCGCCGTGAAGAACGCGAAGGCCGCGATGTCGAACAGCGTCATCAGCCCGCGAAAATAAATGTCGTACGTCAGCAGATGATCGATCCACTCTTTCCGCGTCGTCAGCGCCTCGTCGAAGCGTTCGCTCATTGCGTAGCGGGGCCAGAGCATCACCCAATAGGCGACGGGCGGATATTCGAGCTTGTCGATCTGGCTATAGGGCTGGAGCCCACGATCGACGCCGGCCAGCGCATAACGGAAGTAGACTTCGACGTCAGAGGCGAGGGCCGAGAAGCAGACTAAGAAATAGAAGCGGCTGACGACGTATCCGAGCCAGGCCCAGCGGATCGACTTCGGCATTGCGGCGAACCAAGAGATCATGCCGGCAACTTCACAGAGGCGGGAACAAAACTTGCGGAGCGTGCTCACGCTGTTGTAACAAATAGGCCGGGCGTTGCTAAGTCTTCGCCGGGCAAGAGTTTGCCGCCGCCGCGAAGCGCTCTTCCGCTGCGGTCGCCGTCGCCGTTACAATCCCGCCCCCGATCGTCGTACCCAACTACGCCGTCAATTTACGCAGTCTTTTCTCGTACGCAGTATCGCAAGGAGGCGAATGTGAGCTCGCTTAACGTTTATGGATGGATTCGCGACAGCGTTCGCCGGGCCGTGTTGCTCGGCTTCTCCGACGCCGTCGAGCAAGTGGGCACCCTGGACGGTAACCAGAACCTGAACCCGCAACTGCTGGCCTGCCTCAAGGCGAACCCGGCCGTGACGAACAACGCCGCCACGGCGACGCTGGAACCGGAAACCGAGACCGAAGCCGGCAAGCCCCGCCGTCGCCTCGGCCGCACGCTGAACGACATCAACCAAGAACGCGACAAGTAAACGTCGCGCGTAGTCGCCGAATTCAGTGTTGAATGAAGCTGAATCGACGTAGGCTGCGGAGCATCAGGCGGCTCCGTGCCTCGTCGTCGCGCAAGATGGGGCCGAATCACTAATCGTGAGCGCTGCCCTGAACTTCGTAGTTCCGCGCTCCGAGTTTCCCTCACCGCGCTCGGACTATTCCGTCAGCGTCAACCGGGCGACGATGTACACCAAGATGACGACCGGAATGCAAACCAACACGATCCCGATTAGCGCCTGCACCATCGTCGAACTCTCCTGACAGAAATCTGGGGACTGGCCGAACCGCCGACTCACCGTTCCGGATTCTCATCGGCCGAAGCGACGATTTTAGTTAAGCGAACAGTCCGAGGATAGCCCGGCAGAAGTCCGGCAAATCGTCCGGTTTTCGGCTCGACACGAACCGGCGGTCGACGACGAACGGGGCGTCTTCCCAAATCGCCCCCGCGTTGACCAGATCGTCCTTAATGCCCGGCGACCCGGTGACCCGCACGCCGCGATAGACGCCGGCCGAGATCGGAATCCACCCGCCGTGGCAAATTGCCGCTAGCGGTTTGTCGGCCGCCGCGAAGCGTCGTGTCAGGTCGAGCACCTTCGGATCGCGGCGCAATTTGTCGGGCATGAAGCCCCCCGGGACGACGAGACCGTCGAAATCATCGGCCTCCATGTCGGCGATCGCCGCGTCCGACGTGCACGGGTAGCCGTGCTTGCCGCGATACTTCGTCGCATCCTTCGGCCCGGCGACCGTCACGTGTGCCCCGGCCTCAACCAGCCGCAACTTCGGATACCACAGTTCGAGGTCTTCGTAGTCGTCGTCGACGAACATCAAAAAGCGTTTGTCGCGAATGCCGGCCATGAGCGAACCTCACCGTGTGCGTGACGAAGTGAAGTTGGCATTCTAATCAATCCGGCTGCTTCGCAAACAGCGCCAAACTCGCGGTGAACCCGTGCATGAAATTCTTCCCGCCGACGGGCCCCAGTTCCCCTTGCGCGAAGAAACCCGCCACCGGCAGGTCGGGCCACGTCGTTTGCACGGCCGACGCATCGTGATCGGCGACGTCGAACAACCGCGAGCCGCGCCCGTTGCACGTGAACAGCAAACCCCCTTCAGGCCTAAACTCGCCCGACATGCGTGACAGCAACTCGCGGAGGTCCTCGTCGGCCGTCACGGCATCGCGGATATGAAACTGCACGGTCTGCCCGCGACGAAAATAGTCGGCCGCCGCGATGCCGCCGTGCTGGCGGTCGACGCCGACGACGTTGCGAATCAAAAAGTCGCCGCGGCCGAACGTGCTCTGATACTCGTTGATCACGCGACCGACGTGCAGCCCTTGGTTCACCAACTCGCGGTCCCGCTCGCTGAGCGTGCCGAACAGCTCTTGCAGATATTCCAGCGGCGGCCGACCGCCGAGCGATTGGATCATCTGCTTCTCGGCCTGCGTGATGACGAACGACTCACCGATCGGCCGACATCCTTGCGAGACGACCGTTCTCACGACGATCGGTCCGCTCAAGAGTACGGCGACCGCGCCGTTGTGAAACGATTCACCTCCAAGCGCGACG
>CAMCTH010000695.1 GCA_945877965.1 Planctomicrobium piriforme
AGATCTTCGACACGCTCTGGGAGGCGAAGGTCCTCATCGAACGATGGCGACGGGAGTACAACGCAGTCCGGCCGCACAGTTCGCTCGGCTACCGACCCCCGGCGCCCGAGGCCGTTCAAGCATGGTCTTTCCGCTACGCGGCGCTCCGCGGAAAGACCATGCGTGATTCAACTGAAACCTAACATCACACTTGGTGTCACGCGTGGGGGCAGGTCAGGAATTGGACGATGAGCGCGGTCGACGAATCGGCCGTCCCTCCTGCGCACCAAGCCCGCGCTATGTTCATCGAAGCCATGGACTCGTGGGATGAATCCCAGGCCGATGCCGCCGTGACCGGTCTGGTCCGCTCCTCCGGCAGTGATGAGCTGTTCGAGTTGCTTTGTCGTTATGGCGCTCGCGATTTTCGTTCGATCGGTCACAAGGCGATCTTCGTAGCCAATAGTGCGCGGACGTTGCAGACGATCGGACGTCAACATGCTGAACCGATTTTACGTTCGCTCGCTTACGCATTGCTTAACCACGAAGGGGTCGGCAATCCTGCGCAGAATGATTACGAAGCCGATCGACCCTGGAAGGAAAACGTCGCTCGGTCCGTCAAGATTCGGAAGGATTGGCAAAGCGGTCGGACGGACGAGCGAGCGACTCGCGATCTGTTGAGTACCTTCTACGCAGGTTCGGCCGACGACGCTTGCGATCAGGCGGTCGAGTTGTTGAACCGAGGCGTAGGGCCGCAATCGATTTGGGACGCCCTGTTCTTACAAGGGGGCGAGTTGTTGATGCGGCAGCCGGGGATCGTCGGTCTGCATACGCTCACGACCACCAACGCTTTGCATTACGCTTATACAGTCGCAGCCGACGATGAACTCCGCCGGATGCTGCTGTTGCAGAACGTCGCATTCCTGCCGATGTTTCGCGCGGCGATGGAGGGACGAGGCAAGGTGCAGCCGCACAAGTTGCTGGAGTTGGAACCACTCGATTCGTCGGGCGATAGGAAGTCCGACGACGAAGCCAAGTCCGACGCCGTCGCGCAGATATTCAAGTCCATCAGTTCGGATCGAATGCAGGCGGCGCGACAAACGCTCGCGTACGCCGCCGGTGAGAACGATGTCGAACCATTTGTCGACGCAGCGAGGCTGTTGGTTTACTTTAAGGGGCGCGATTCGCACGATTACAAATTTAGCGCCGCCGTGCTCGAAGACTACCGGTCGCTAACGCCACAGTGGCGCGACCGATACCTGGCAGCCGCGGTCTTCAATCTGCCGGGTACCGGCACAAAAGACAACCCGCTGGTAATGCGAACCCGCGAGGCGTTATCCTAAGTGGCAATGAAACTTTAAGTAGCTTTATTCATGGCTGCGCACGAACTGACTCCGGCGAAGCAACGCGAAGCCGGACGAACCGTGGCTTCCGGTGGGCGCCACGGGGCCACTCAATGCGTAGGCATCAATAGTTACCGCCTGTCGGCTTTTTCAGTTGTCTTTCGATCTTGGCTCGGACGTGCAGGTCACCCCTCCCTCCAAGCCAAAAGATTCTCTGATCAAGCTTCGCGAGCAGTTACGCTACGCCATTCGGGTTCGTAGCGAGCGAGTTTAGTCGTCAAAGTCGCGGTGCTGATGTGCCGGAGTGCACGACCGATTGGTTTTCGATGCACGAATGGGTCGCGTTTACTCGAAGGTTGTCGATCGGTAACGGTCTCTCAGTAGTAGTGTGAAGTCCTCGGCTGCTAGTTCTCGCCGGTAAGCGTATCAACTATCATTTCGTTTCGCGGTCTTCAATCTTCCGGTCAAAATGGGGCGTCGTTTATGTTTCGCTTTCTGGTAGCGACGCTGCTGATCCTCGCGGCCCGCAGTACGTCGGCAGAGGATTGGCCGCAGTCACTAGGCGATGCTTTACGCTCCGGCAATGCGCCGGGGGCCGTGCTCGAAGAGGGGCTCGGTCTCATCGGTGCCGTGCCGCTGACCGACGGAGTCTACGCCTCACCGGTCGTTGCCGACGGTACGGTTTACGTTGTCGACGGTTCCGGCGTCGTGACGGCCATCGATGCCACTGCACTTACCGTACGTTGGAAGTTTACGACTCGCGGCGGAGCGGGCAACTGCAACAATGTCGCCGCCCCGGCCGTCGTCGGCAAGTTCCTGCATGTCGGCACGATGGCGGGCTACTACTACGTACTCGATCGGGCGACGGGTGCGATCGTTCGCGAAATCGATTGCCGCGAGCCGATCTTTTCCTCGCCGGCCGTCGGAGCAGAACGGGTTTACTTCACGACGCTTGGGGCTCGCGTTTACGCCGTCGAACCCAATGGAACGGTCGCTTGGACCTGGGACTTCGTCAAAGAGGTCGTCGGCTTTGACGGAGATCGCTGGAGCGGCGAGGCTTGGTTCGCCTTCCGCGGCGATCGCGTGACGTGGCGAGATCATTTCGTCAGCTCGCGCGATCTTTGCCTTGTCGGTAGCACGGTCGTTATTCCCGCCGGTGGACGAACTGTTTTCCTCGAAGACGTCGGCAACGCGCCGCAGATGCGGGCCGTCGGCGAAATTCCCGCCTATGCGGGGTCCGAGTTTCCCGCGACGTTCGGTCAAAGCGCCGATGCGGCCGGCAATGTCTATGTCCAGTGGCATCGTCGCGACAATGCAGGCCGGGTCGAAATGATTCGACTTGAGAACGGCGAGTTGAAGTACGATTTCGTGCCGGGCACCGAGACGGCGATCCACCTACCGGGCCTGCTCAGCTTCGCGTCGGTCGCCATCCGCGGCGACGACGTCTACCGCGTGCGCCCCGAACAGGGCTTGGGTCTGTGTCGACACAACAAGGCGCAAGCGCAGCCGGTCGTGCTGTGTGAAGCGGCGTCGATCTGCCCTCCGGTCCTGTCACGCGATCAGGCGATTTACGGCGGGCTCGACGGCCAGCTGTACGTCGTTCCGCTCGCAGGCGGCAAGGCCCAGACGCTGCCGACGGCGTTCGACTCACCGATCACCGCGCCGGTGGCGCTGGCCGACGGTCGCATCTACGCCGCTTGCGAAGATGGTTACCTCTATGTCTTCGGCGCAGGCGGCAAAGCGCCGTTGCCGACGAAGGACTTGGAAGTCTGGAAGATTCGTAGTCCGCTCACCGGGCCGCTCGCCGCGGCGAAGTACGATTGGTACACCAACTACGGCGACTTCGGCG
>CAMCTH010000696.1 GCA_945877965.1 Planctomicrobium piriforme
GACACGGCCGCCGCCGCGGGTTGGACGATCGTCGGCGAAGCGACCAACGGACAAGAAGCGATCGAGCGCTATCGCGAACTTCGGCCCGACGCGATGACGCTGGATATGGTGATGCCCGGCTTCGACGGCCTGCACGCGATCGACGGCATTCGTTCGTTCGATCCGGCGGCGAAGATCGTGGTCGTCAGCGCGCTCGATCAGAAGGAAGTGCTACAGAGCGCATTCCGCCGCGGGGCGAGCGATTTCTTGATTAAGCCCTTCGATCGCGGCGTGCTCGTCGCGACGCTGGAGCAGGTCGTCGGGGCGACGGCTGCGGTGAAGAACTAGCTGAGCGCGCGATTGACCATATCGCGGAAGCCTTCTTCGACCTTGCCTTTGAACATCATCGCAGCGAACGGCAGATCGCCGTCGACGCGGACGTCCTTGTCTCCGACGGTCATGACGCCGCCGATTTTGAAGCCGAACGTCGTGAAGTTGAACGAGTAGCTGCTATTCGCGTCCCAAGTCGACCAGTCTTCCGTCACTTCGCCCATCTGCTTGGCGTAGAACTCACGCGACTTCTCGATGTACGCCTTGAGTTGCTTCTTGGCTTCTTCTTTGCCGAGAGCTTGCGGAACGCTGAACGAGAATTTGGGCATGATGACGGCAACTTCTTGGTTAACGGTGTTTGAGGCGAGCCGCGGGCGCAAGCCCGCGGTCTCTTAATCTGGCGAATTCTTAAAGCAGTTTTTCTTTGAGCGCCGTCAGCAAGCGCACGGCGTGGCCGATCTCGGCTTTCTGGCGTTCCGGCTCTTGCGGGATCTCGCGTTCAATCGTCAGCGGGCCTGTGTAGCCGATCTCTTTGAGCGTCTTCAGGTAGTTATACATGCCGACGTCCCCTTGGCCGAGCGGCACTTCGCAGCCCCACTCTTGGCCCGGGTGTTTGGCCCAGGTGCCGTCTTTGCAGTGAATGCTACGGACGTACTTGCCGACCTTGCGGAGCGCGGCGATCGGCTCTTCCGTCCCGTACAGGATCATGTTCGCCGGATCGAAGTTGATGAACAGATTGTCGCGCCCCACTGCGGCGATGAACTGCAACAAGCCGTCGGCCGATTCTTGGCCCGTTTCCAAGTGTAGGGCCTGGCCGTTTTTCTTGCAGTGATCGCACAGGTCTTGGACGACGGCGACGACTTCTTTGAACAGCGGGGCGTTCGCATCGTGCGGCACGAAGCCGACGTGCAGGGCGACGACGTTGCAGCCCAGCAGCTTCGCGAAGTCGGAGATTTCTTTCTTCTCTTTGAGGCGCGCAGCCCGGGTCTCGGGCGGGACGAGGCCGACGGTCCGCACGACGGTCGGAATGTCGGCGTAGCTTTCGCCTTCGAATCCACCGAAGACGGCCGTGAGCGTGATGCCGTAGTCTTTGAGCTTCGCGAGAAACGCCGCGGCCTTCTCGGGCGTGCGGCTCTCTTTGTGCGGAGCGTGGAGTTGGATCGTCGGCACGCCCAGGTCGCGGGCCACTTCCAACTTCACGCCCAAGCCGGCGTCGACGCTGGCGAAAACTCCGATCGGCCACGTGCTCACAACGTCACTCCTTGCTGAACAGACATAAATCCAAAGATTACGCAGATTTCACAGATAAGACAGGAGTGAGAATCAAACGCGGAAACGAACCCAACTTGCTCTCCTCCCATCTGCGTCATCTGCGAAATCTGCGGATGTATTTCTTCGACGACTACGCTTTCACTTCCGGCTTTTCGCCTTCGGGCGTGTCGTCGTGGTTGATGTCGAACCATTCGTCCTTGAACTCGATTCGCTTGTTGTCACGAATCGCGATGTTCGTCGTCAGGGCGATGATCGCGTCGGCCATGGCGACGTCGGGCTTGCACTTCGGCAGCACGGCCGGGTCTTGCGCCGTCGGGTTGTTCTCGATGCAGAAGGCCCAGTGCTCGATCTCTTCGGTGTAGCCGCGGCTGATCGGGCCGGCATTCAACGCCTTCTCGCCGACTGCGGCGGCCGGCGGGGCACTGGCCGTCGTGTCGAGGGCTGCTGAGCCGTCTTTCTTCACGACGTCGACGAACGTCGAAGCGCCGCCGGTGCTGTAGAGCTGATAGTCTTGCTCGGTCTCGAGGATGATTGTTCCCTTGGTCCCCATCACCACTTCACCGTAGCCTCCCCAGCCGTTGCCGTTGATCGACGAGTAGCTGACGATGACTTTCTTCTGCTTCAGCTCTGCGTCCTTGGCGTCGTAGCCTTGTTGCGGGAACTCGTAGTTGCAGTAGACATGATCGTCGACTTCGCGGTCGTTGAGGAACAGGCTGCGATTGCCGACGGCGATGACCGACAGCGGCTTGGCTTTTTTGCCGTCGGTTCGCAGCGCGCTGCAGAAGATGCCCGAGGCGTCGAGTTGGTGGCTGCCGAGTTCGGCCATCAGGCCGCCGCCGGTGCGGGCCCAGAGTCGCCAACGAATCAGTTCTTCGATCGGCGAGTAGGTGTAAGGCTCGACCTTCGACGCGGTGCTGCCGGGGATCGTCTTCGATTGATAACCGTACTTCGCGGCATCGACGTCCTTGTCCATCAACCAGAGTTCGAGTTGCTGGACCTTCTTTTGCAGCGCTTCGATGCCTGCGCCGCTTGCGCCGGCCAGATCCGATTTCGCCTTGGCGTACTCGGCGGCCATCTTGGCGTCGGGCAGACGGGGTTGCCAGCTGTCTTTGCCCGGCAGATTGCCGCGGTGCCACTGGGCGCGAATGTGATGCAACTCGCCGATCAGGCCGCGCTTGATAACGTCGACGGCGTTGTCGTACAGAATGCTGTAATGACGTTGATGGCCCGTCGCCAGATGCAGCTTCTTCTGCTGCGCGACGCGGCCCATGCTCTTGCACTTACCGACGGTTTGGCCCATCAGCTTTTCGGTCAGCACATGCTTGCCGGCTTCCATCGCTTCGATGGCGACCGAGTGATGCAGATGCAAGGGGAGGGCGATGATCACGCCCTTGATCTTCGGATCTTTGAGCAGTTCTTTGTAATCGACGTAGACCTTCACATGGTCTTTGGCGGCGTCTTCGGTCTTGTAGCCGTATTTCTTCATCAGGCCCGGGCGAGCCATCATCGCGCTCGGCGTGCTTTGGTCGCCGTGGAAGGCGCGGTGCACGTTGTACGGGCGGATGTCGGAGATGGCGACGAC
>CAMCTH010000697.1 GCA_945877965.1 Planctomicrobium piriforme
ACGGTCCGCTGAGCGCATTTCGCATTGGGCTGCTGCATGGCCGAATGTCGAACGAAGAGAAAGAAGCGGCGATGGCCGAGTTCGCGTCGGGGCGCACGCAGGTGCTCGTCGCCACGACGGTCGTCGAGGTCGGCGTCGATGTGCCGAACGCGGTGCTGATGACGATCGAAGGGGGCGAACGGTTTGGGCTGTCACAGTTGCATCAGCTGCGGGGCCGCATCGTGCGCGGCACGCATCCCGGCTTCTGCACGGTCTTCGCGAAGTCGACGAGCGAGGAGAGCCGCAAACGATTGGAGTCGTTCGTCGAATCGAACGACGGCTTCGTGTTGGCCGAGGTCGACTTTCAAATCCGCGGACCGGGCGACTTGCTGGGGACGAAACAACACGGTCTGCCGCCATTGCGGATGGCCGACTTGGTTCGCGACGCGGCGGTCGTCGAGCAGGCCCGCAACGACGCGATCGCGCTGCTTGCCGGCGACGCAGGACTCGCGAAGCCCGAGCACGATCGACTACGCCGACAAATGCTCAAACGCTACGGCCAAGTGCTCGAACTCGGCGACGTGGGCTAGGTTGCGTTGCGGGAGGTGCGGATGTTCACTACGCACGTTGGCGCAAAGTTTGACACTTTTTCGGATTATGACCTAGGATTGGCCGTAGCACTTTGCCGGCACTTACGCTGGAGCATTGCATCCAACTCAGAGCGGGAAACGGACCGATGTACGGACCGCCGATTGAAATCACGTCGACGCAGGACCTGCTGGTCTACGGCGGGCTCGCCTTTTTGGCGGTGCTCGGGCTGCTGTCGATCCTCATGCCGCGCTGGCTGCGACGCTAACAGCGTCGCGAATGCGCGACTACGCTTCGCGCGTCGCCACTTCGGCGTCGGGCGGCGTGAAGTTGAAGTTGCGGCTCTGGCTAAAGAACTCGACCGGGTTGTCGTACACGATCTTGCGGATCAGCGACTCGGGATGTCCGCGACGGCGCATCGCCATGATGAAGTCGGGGACTGCGGTCGGTTTCGACGGGCCCCAATCGCCGGCCGAGTTGACCATCAATCGCTCGGGTCCGTAGAGTTCGATCATGTCGACCGCGCGATCCGGCGTGCATTTGCTCGTCGGGTACAACGTCATGCCGGCCCAGAAGCCTTCTTCGAGCACCAAGCGAATCGTGTGCTCTTCGACGTGGTCGACCAACACGCGGCGATGATCCAAGCGGCGATCGTCGCACAGCATGTCGACGATCATCCGCGTCCCCTTGTACTTGTCTTCCAAGTGAGGCGTGTGGATCAGGATCTGCTCTTTGTACTTCGCGGCCAGGTCAAGGTGTTCGAGGAAGATGATCGACTCGTTCTTCGTGTTCTTGTTCAATCCGATCTCGCCGATGCCCAAGACGCCCGGTTGATCGAGGAACTCGGGGATCATCGCGATCACTTCGCGCGAGAGCTTGACGTTCTCCGCTTCCTTGGCGTTGATACACATCCAAGTGAAGTGCTGCAGGTGATACCAACCGGCCCGCTTCTGTTCGAACTGAGTGAGTTGGCGAAAGTAATCGCGGAACCCGTCGACGCTGCCGCGATCGAAGCCCGCCCAAAACGCAGGCTCGCTCATGGCGACGCAGCCCATCTTGGCCAACGTCTCGTAGTCGTCGGTCACGCGCGAGACCATGTGGATGTGCGGATCGATGTAGTACATGAGGTTCGGGGTTCAGGGTTTGCGGTTCAGGGTTCGACGTTCGCCGCGATGTTTGCGTCGCGCTCGGAACTCAGATTTCAAACTTCTTTCGCCACGTCTCTTCGTACGGTTGTGAGAAGAGCAGTTGCAGTTGCTCGGCTCGATCGGCGTCGGCGTCGGCGGTCAGAATCTGCAGGCCGCCGCGGACGAGTCGCATCCGCGGATCGTCGGCCACGTTGCCGTCGCCCCGATCGAGCCGGTCGAGCGACGCAGCCAGTTCGAGGATCTTGGCGCGGATCTCCAGAAACTCGCGGTTCAAAGTCTGTTCGGCAGGGAGCGGGCGGGGCATGGCGGAACTCGCGAATGCGGAAAAATCCAACGAGGCGGGAGGACGGCGAACTCCTTTCAGTTTGGACCCTAACCGAGCCTAAATCAAGCCGGCGAAGCGTTTGCGGTAAAAGCCCGCGCAGAATGCCTGATCGGATATTTACCCAAGATCGACCCCCTCAAAAGTCGATGACCTAAGAAAGATACGCCCTAGTCCCGACTCACCGTCGCCGGAGACCTTACGCACTTGCCCGGTTTGTCGACCACGTTCGCTTTGCTCGGTCAGACCGAGAACGAAGCGGCGTCGAGGCTGCTTTTGGAAGCGCTCGACGGTCCGACGCCCGCGGTCCGCGCCGCGGCGGTGAGGGCCGTGCTGGAACGACGAAGCGAACCCGGCTTGCGAAAGCTGATCGGCGAAGTCGAGCGATTGACCGGCGAAGAGCTCGCGATCTTTGCCGAGCATCACGGTCGACCGGCGCCGGTGTTGCGCGACATGGTCCAGAGCGGCGAAGTGCGGCAGGTGAGCGACGCCTGCAAGGCGGCGATTAGGCTGCGAGAATACGATCTGATGCCGACGCTCATAGGCATGAGCGAAGACGACAATCGCTTCGGCGATCAGGCTGCGGCGACGCTCAATCAGTTGGCCGACGAGTTGGTGCATGAGTTGGCGACGGAGCGCGATGAACGTCGCCGCCGCGATCCGCAGATTGCGCGACGCAACATCACGGCCGCCTTGGAGTCGGCCGTCGTGCGATATCCGAAACATCAACGGCGCGAATTGCTCGAAGCCTTTTTGCAGTTGGCGACGCGCGACAATGCCGCGTTGCATCGCCTGCTGACCGACGTGCGCGATCCATGCTTCACGCCGTTGGTGGAGGTGATGCTGAACAGCGAGCGGCCGGGTGTGATTCGGCTGCTGCTCGGCTTCTTGGAAGATTCGCGCCCGCCGACGGCCGGCTTGCAGGCGCTGTTGAAACGAACCGATCGGCGGACGCTCGATGCGCTGCTGAAGAAAGTCGGGGGCGAGCCTTCGCCGACGGTGCGGGCCAATCTGCGCCGCGTCGATGCGATCGCGTGGTCGACCGATGCGACGCTGACGAGCGAGCTCGATCAAGAGGGACAGGTCGCGGCCGTGACGGCGATCGTCGCTTCGGGGATGAAG
>CAMCTH010000698.1 GCA_945877965.1 Planctomicrobium piriforme
ACGTCGTCGCCATGCGACTGCAGTCGAAGTGAGCCGATCAATGCATTTTGCGCCAAATCATCGCGACGCGCCGTCGCAGCATCGCCGGCAACGTCGCTGCCGGCATCACGAATCGTCGGACGCGGCGCTGTTTGTCGGAGCCAGCGTCTGGCCGAGTCGCACGATCCTTCGCTCCCCGGCTTGCTCGACTTCAATCTCCGCGTCGCCGATCCGGACGAGCGTTCCGGTGAACTGCCCGACGCGAATGCCGTCGCCGGCCCGGAGACGCAACGTCTGCTTCGTCGGTCGAATGTTGAGCCACGCCTGCGGCTCTTCGCCGACGAACAAAATCGAAGTGAGATAGGTGTACTTCGACTCGTCGAACGCCGGCGGCGGCGGAGGCGGAGCAACGTCGACGACCGGCGGACGCGGCGGCGTCGGCGGAACGTAAGGGGCGAAGAGATTCCGCGCCGCGATGAGCTGCGTGGCGGCGACGGCCCGCGCTTCGTCGATCCGACCGTCGGTCGACGTCGTTAAACGATCCGTTCGATCGGCGGCCGGCAAAGAGAGGGCCTCGATCGTAGCGGTAAGCTGCAACTCGCCGACGGTCGACGGCTGCAGCGAGAGATCGCGGAACTGTTGCAGATCGTCGGCCCGATAAAACGCCGCCAGCCACTGCGCCAAGTCGCCGAGTTTTCCTTGGGCCCGAACGACGTACGGAAACTTCGTGTACACGTCGCGCAGTTGCGTATTGCGTCCCGGCTCGACCTGCACGTTCTTCAGTTGGGCCGCGGCCATGGTCGCCGCCAGCCGATTCTGATACAGCGTTCGGGCTAACTCGCGATCGCGCGGCAGCGAGCGACGTTCCCACTCCGTAAACTTTTCCAACGCGAGCGAGGCCTTCGCAATTTTGAATTGCATCTGCTGGACATTCTGCGCCAGCGCGTCGCGCTGCATCCGTCGACTCGACAGGGCCTTGCCGATGCCGCCGACTCCGAGCACCAAGCCCATGCCGGCGGCCAGGACGCCGACGAGGATCGCCAACTTCTTTTCGCGAGGTTGCAGCGCCATTAGCGGGCTCCTCCGCCGGGAAGCGCTTTCGTCGGCGGAGCGAATTCGCTCGGCGGCGCTTTGACGACGACCGTCGATTGAAACCGCCACGGATAGCGGGAGTCCTTCGGATCATGCCGCCGACCGCGTCCTTCGACCGTGTGTCGCTCGTCGCGGAGAGCGGCTTCCAAGTCATCTCCCGCCGACGACTCGGCGAGCACGCCAGTCAGTTGCAGTTCGCCCCCCAGCGGGTGCGCCGCCAAGCGGAGTTGCGTCAGCATCACCTCTTGCGCCGGTGGCAACTGTTGCGCGAGTCGCGCCAGTTCTTCCAACCAGAGCACGTCGGTCCGCAGCCATTTTTCGACTTCACCGGCCCGCTTTTGAATCTCTTCCGCCTCGGCGACGGCCGGCGCGAGCGCCTTCGCCTGCTCGCGCAACGTTTCCAACTCGCGATCGAGGGCCGAGAGTTGCGACTGCACGAGGAAGAAGCCGAGCGCTGCGATCGTCGCCGCGGCCAAGCCGCCGATGAGCAGACGCTTCCGCATGTTTGGCGGCGGTCGACGTTTGCGCGGGTGCAAGAAATCGAACGCCGGCGCGATCCCTTCCGCCTCGTCGAGTAGCGCGCCGACGAGCGGAGCCAAGCGAGTCTGCGTCTCGCCCGTCGCCATGGTTTCGTAACCAATGCCGGCGAGCAACTCCGCCGGGTCGACGATCTCGATCGGCAGATCGACCCCTTGCGTCAGTCCTTGCATCGTCGCGGCGAACTCGGATTGCGCGCCGCACAGGGCGATCGTCTCGACGCGACGGCCGCCCGATTGATGCTGCACGGCCGCCAGGGTGCGCCGCAATTCTGAAGCGAGCGACCGCGCATACTCGGCCGAATCAAAATCGCCCGACAACCGCGCGGCCCGCAACAGCACGACGTCGTGCCCGACCGTCGCGATGAACTCTGCTTCTTCACGACCGGCGTCGATCGTCAGTCGCAGCGGATTCCCTTCTGCCGAGAACCGCCGCGTCACCAACGAGGCGGTCTCGCACGGACGCAACAGCACGCGCCGCACACGGAGGCCGGCCCCTTCGCAAATGGATTGGATTGTCGTCAGATAGCCCGGATCGACCGCGGCGGCCAGCACCGAACGCGGTCGCCCCTCTTCGGCCGGCGTCGTCGTGAAGTCCAACGGCGAGACGTCCGTGACGGCATGCAGTTCGCGCAACGCCTGGAACCGAACCAAGTCGGGCAGGTCGTCATCCGGCGCGGGAGGGAGTTCCAACTGTTTCAACTCGACCGCCCCGCGCGAGATCGCGACGAGCACGTCCCCCCGGCCGATGCCCCGTTTACGGAGTTCCGTCTTCAAGGTTTCCGTTCGTTGCGCGACGTCGGCTTCGTCGCTACTCCAGGCAATGGCAAAAACCTGTTCGATGTGGAGTGTCTTGCGGCGCAGCGTCGCCGTCATGACGCGCGCCTCGCGCCGATCCCAATCGATAGCCGTCAACATCGACACAGCAATACGCTCCCGAACCGTGCGAAGCGACGGACGTCACAGTCCGCCGACGCCGAGCATCTCGCGCGAGAAGCCGCGCCCCAAATGACTCAACTCTCTCCAGAGTAATTGCCGCGGCAGGCCGGAGGTAGCGTCGAATACGGCTTCCACCCGCGAAGTCGGCCCGCCGACGTCGAATTGGCCGACGATTTGAGCCCGATAGACCCCGCCGCGGCAGGTAAGGTACGGCAGCAGCGTCTTCATTTCGTCCAACGTGACGATCCCTTGCGCGAGGAGCCACGTCGGTTGTTCCGAGCCAGGCAACTGATCCGACGATTCAGGAAACCGCGCCGCGACGATCTGATCGACCTTTTCCTCGGTGAGTCCCGGGACCGTCAGCAGCACGGCCGGCGCGGCTTCGTTTACGTTGATCCGCCCCTTGATCGTCGCGGCCGAGGTGATCGTCAGTTTGTCGAGCAACGTCGGCAGCACCGCACCGAGGGCCAACGGATCGGTCCCGAGCGGCGATGCAATCACCACGACGTCGCCGTCGACCGTGACGCTCGTCTTCGAACCGACGACGTCGAGTACCGATTTGAATTTAAACGACCCCGGCTTGGTGTAATTCGGCGGCGGGATCGGCG
>CAMCTH010000699.1 GCA_945877965.1 Planctomicrobium piriforme
CTCTTGCGCCATCTTCAGGATTTGCTTCGAGTTCGGCGATTCGGGGTTCTTGGCGACGGCCTCGGCCGCCTTCTTTTCATTCGCCTTCGCTTCGGTAAGCTTGGCTTGCAACTCTTTGATCTTCGCGGCTAGTTCCTTAGTCTGACGCTGCTTCGTCGGCACGTCGCGTTCGAGCTTCGGCTTGGCTTCTTCGAGTCGCTTGATTTCCGAGAGGTTGAAGTTCGACTTGTTGAAGGCCTGTTGCTCAGCTTCCTTCTTGGCGGCAATCTCGGCCTTGGAAGCCGCGAGCGCTTCCTCGGCCGTCTTGGCGGCTTGTTGCAGTTCCGTAGCCCGTTGAGCCAGGGCGCCGACGCGTTGTTCGAGCGGCAGAGGGTTGGCCGACAGTACGCCGACTGGCTTGCCGGTTTTGGCGTCGATCGCGTTGCACGCGCCGCTCCAATCGCCGACGATCGCGCGCTTGCCGTCCCACGAGAGGACCGCTTCGAGGACCATGTCGGGCTGTTCGGGCGAAACGGCGAGCGAGGCGCCGTCGATGTTCCAGATTTGCGCCTTCTTGTCGCGGCCGCCGCTGACGAGATTGCCGTTCATGCCGAATTCGACGCAGAGCGCGCCGCGGTGGGCGGGCCACGACTTCACGAGCTTGCCGTTGTCGATACTCCAGATCTTGATCGAAGCATCTTCGCTGGCACTCGCCAACACCTTCGAATCGGAACGCCAACTGACGTCGGTCACCGCGCCAGTGTGGCCTGTGAGGTTTTGGTACTCGCGACCGGCGGCTGCTTCCCAAATCAACAGGCCGGCGCTGCGGTCGCTCGATGCGAGCAGCGTGCCGTCGGGGCTGAACTCAAGCGAGGTGATCCAGTCGGTGTGTTTCTTCAATTCATAGACCAGCGAGCCATCGGTCACCGAGTAGACGCGAACCATCTTCTTCGGGCCGCCCAAGGCAACCAACGACAGGTCGTTCGAAACGTCAGCCGCCAGAATGGCGTCGAGTTCGTCGCCGATTTCGGTGATCCGCTTGCCCGACTTGACGTCGAACAGAATGACCTTGCCCGACGCGCCGCCCCGTCCGCCGCCGGCGAGCAGCACCGAACCGTCGCGGCTGAATTTCAGCACGTGCGGGATCCCTTCCGGATAGGCGAGGATCGTGAGCAACTCGGTTGTGTCGGAGTTGTACAGGATGATTTGCTTCTGACCGGCGACGGCGACCAGCGGAGCCCAAGGGCTCGAAGCGATGCCGGTGCTGCTTCCCGAGCGAGCGGCGTGCACGAACGGCTGACGCCAGAACTTCTCGGGCATCGCCGGCGAGCCCGACGGCTTGTTCCCTTCGGTCACGGTCAACTGGAGGTCGAGCTTCGGCTTGATCTTCGCCTTCGACCCGGTGTTCTCGAGTGCGCCGCCGAGGATCCACTTCTTCAGCATGTCGACCTTGGCGTCGGCGATGCGGTCTTGGCTCGGCGGCATCTTTGGCGTTTCGGTGTGAGCCACCAAGGCGTACAGACGCGAGCTGTCGATATCGCCGGCGACGACGACTTCACCCCCCGCCCCGCCTGCCATCGTGCGAGCGTACGTGTCGAGCGCCAGATCGCTCTTGGCTTCGTTCTGGTTGTGGCAGCTCAGGCAGTGTTCACGGAAGATCGGCACGATGTGTTCATCGAACGTGATCTTCGGTTGGGCCTTCGGGTCGGCAGGCTTGGCCTCGTCGGCGGCAAACAGCGACGACGAACCGACGAGTGCAAACGAACCGGCGAGCGCGAGCGTGCGGGCGATCTTCATGGCAGGGGCGCGCTCCCCTGGGGAAGCGCGATGGGATGTCGAAATGGAAGGCGGCGGGACGCTTAGTGGTTGAAGACGAACTCGCGGGAGTTGATCACGGCCCAGAAGACGTCGTTGAGATCGTTCTCAGCGGTCGCCGGGTCGTCAATCAGCTTCGCAAGCTTCTGCATCTCTTCGCTCGTCGGCTTCCGTGACAGGCAGCGAATGTAGATCGACTCGATCACTTCTTCCGGCTTCTTGCCGTCTTTCAGCATCTTGCGAATGACGCCGCCGTTCGTGACTTTCGTCTCGATCGTCGTGCCGTTGAGCAAGTGCAGCGATTGCGACAGCGACGGGTCGGTGTTCACGTCGTCGGCACAGACGGTCAATCGCTTCGAGCGACCGAACGTGTCGAGGAAGTAGTTCTGCGTGTTGCCGTCGGCGATTTGCACGGCCCGCGAACCGAGCGCCAATCGCGGGAACTTCTCTTGCGTCTCGGTCACCTGGCAGATGACGTCGAGCAAGCTCTCGGCCCGAATGCGGCGGACGCGCGAGTGCGAGAAGTTGATTTCGTCGCTCTCGTTCGTCAGGTTCCGTTCGCCCGAACGTTGGTAAGCGTTCGAAGCGCAGATGTCGCGGACGAGCCGCTTGAAGTCGTACTTGTATTCGATCAGCTTCGCCGACAGAGCCTTCAGCAGTTCCGGGTTCGAGGCCGGATTGCTCACGCGGACGTCGTCGACCGGGTCGACGATGCCGATGCCGAAGAAGTGATCCCAAATGCGGTTGGCGACGTTCGGGCCGAAGTACGGGTTCTCGGCCGAGGTGAGCCACGAGGCGAGGACCGCGCGGCGATCTTCACCCGGCTTGATCTCGGGGACGTTGCCGCCGAGGAACTTCGGCGTCATCGGCTTCTTGGTGACCGGGTTGTTCGTTTCGCCGCTGGCTCGGTTATAGATCACGACTTCGCGATAGTCTTCGCTCGGCTTCTTGCCGACTTGGGCGAAGAACGCGGCGAAGCTGTAGTAATCGTCCATCGTCCAGCGATCGAACGGATGGTTGTGGCATTGAGCGCACTGAGTGCGGATGCCGAAGAAGACCTGGGCCGTGTTCTCGGCCGTCTTCAACAGGTCTTGTTCCACTTGGTAGTACACGACTTCCGGGTTCTGGAAGGCGCGGCCGCGCGAGGCGATCAGGCGGCGAACGATTTCGTCGAGCGGGACGTCGTTGGAAATCTGTTCGGTGAGCCACGTCGAGTACAGGTGCGCACCCTTGGGGCTGACGATGTTGTTGTCGCTGCGAACCTTCAGCACTTCGGCCCACTTCATCGCCCAGATTTCGGCGAACTCTTTACGTTCGAGCAGGCGGTCGACGAGCTTTTGACGCTTGAGTGGATCC
>CAMCTH010000700.1 GCA_945877965.1 Planctomicrobium piriforme
CGTCGGCAACTACGGCATTGCCATCATCATGCTGACGATCGTCGTCCGCTCGCTGATGTTCCCCATGAGCCGCAAGCAGGCGCTCGGGGCGATCAAAATGCAGGCATTGCAGCCCGAGATCAAAGCGATCGCCGAGAAGTATAAGAAGGCGCCCGACCAACGGATGAAGGCTCAACAAGAGCTGTTCAAGAAGCATAACTACAATCCGTTCAGCGGCTGCTTGCCGATCTTCATCCAAATGCCGATCTTCATCGGCCTCTATCGCTCGCTGGCGGTCGACGTCGAGTTGCGACAAGCGCCGCTCATCAGCGAGAGCATTCGCTGGGCGTCGAATCTCGCTGCACCGGATATGTTCTGGTACTGGGAACCGTACATGCCGGCCTTCTTGGCGAGCCAAGACGGTTTCCTTGGGCCGTTTCTCAACGTTCTGCCGTGCATCACCATTCTGCTGTTCATCGTGCAGCAGAAGATGTTCATGCCGCCGCCGACCGACGAACAGTCGGCCCTACAGCAGAAGATGATGAAGTATATGATGGTCTTCATGGGCTTCATGTTCTTCAAGGTTCCCGCCGGCCTTTGCATCTACTTCATCTCGTCGAGCCTTTGGAGCATTGCCGAGCGAAAGTTGTTGCCGAAAGCAACGCCGACCGAGCCGGTGGCTCAAGCTGTCATCAACGTCGAAGCCAAGCCGAGCAACGGCGATCGCAAGGCGAAACGTCGCTAAGGTTCAGGCTAATGCCGGAGTCGGAACGTGAATTTCGCCGCGCACGACGACGTCATCGCTGCGATCGCGTCGGCTCCGGGAGGAGCAGGACGCGGCATCATTCGGCTCTGCGGAACGCAGGCGATTGATTGCACGCGACGGTTTACGACCTTCGACGATCATGAGATTGTCGCCGCGTTGGGGCCCGTCGCAGGTCGGGGATCGCTGACTTTGCCGGAGTTTGCGACGCCCGTCGCTTGCGATCTTTTCGTCTGGCCCGATGCTCGGAGCTACGCCCGGCAGACGACCGTGGAATTGCATCTCCCGGGCTCGCCGCCGATCGTTGCGGCGGCGCTAGAGGCCGCATGTCGTGCGGGTGCGCGGCCTGCACGACTGGGCGAGGTTACGCTCCGCGCGTTTCTGGCGGGGCGAATCGATCTTACGCAAGCCGAGGCGGTCCTCGGCGTCGTCGATGCCGCCGATCGTTCGCAGCTCAACGCAGCCCTGCGACAGATGGCCGGCGGACTGGCCGAGCCATTGCAAAAGTTGCGGAACGACCTGCTTGATCTGACGGCCCATTTGGAAGCAGGGCTGGACTTCGTCGAAGAACCGATCGAGTTCATCTCGCGACAGCAACTGCTGCAGCAAATCGGCGCGGCCCGCGACGCGACGGCGGCCTTGGCCGCGCAAACCGCTGCCCGCAATGACGCGACGTCGTTGCCGCGCATCGTGCTCATCGGCGAGCCGAACGCCGGCAAGAGTAGTTTGTTCAATGCGTTGGTCGGCCGAGCAGG
This sequence comes from Planctomicrobium piriforme, assembly GCA_945877965.1. Taxonomy (GTDB): domain Bacteria; phylum Planctomycetota; class Planctomycetia; order Pirellulales; family PNKZ01; genus CAMCTH01. The sequence goes on from CAMCTH010000700.1 coordinate 1,498, forward strand.
GGCGTTGGTTTCGTCGTCGGCCGGCACGACCCGCGACTATCTCACCGCCCGGCTCAAGCTGGACGGCGTCGAGTGCGAACTCGTCGACACGGCCGGCCGAGATGATTCCGAGACCCAAGGAAGTTCCATCGCGGCCGAGGCCCAAGGCTTTCGCCATGAGCAAACGCGCGAAGCCGATGTTCGCGTACTTTGTCTCGATGCCTCATGCGTTCGCACCGACTGGGAGCGTGAGCAGTTAGAGCACGTCGACCCGCGCCGCTTGGTGCTCTTCACGAAGCTCGACCTCGCTCCGAGGCAAAACGTCGTCGACGGCGTGAGTGTCGCGACCGGGCAAGGCCTCGATGTTTTGCGGCGAAGACTTCTTGAGCAAATCATAGCAACGAGTCGAGCCTCGACCGACGTCGTGGCCGCCACGGCGGTCCGTTGTCGCGATAGTCTGCATCGCGCCGCGACGGCGCTCGACGCTGCCTGGAACCTCGTGGAATCGCGCGGCGGCGAAGAGTTAATTGCCGTCGAGTTGCGATCGGCCCTAGACGAACTCGGCCAAATCGTCGGCACCGTCTACACCGACGACATTCTCGACCGCATTTTCAGTCGATTTTGCATCGGCAAGTAGGTCTGGGGGTCGGAAGACGACGCGGCCATTTTCTCTCTCTTTACTTGTCGCCGGATTGTTTCATCGTCCACGAAATGCCTTGCGTCAGATGGGTGCGGTAGCGGGGATCCTTCCAGGTGGGCTCCCAATCTCCGAGCGCGGTGTAAAAAACTCGGCCGCCGCCGAAAGGCTTCGCCCAGGAGATCGGGAAGAGTTTGTCCGCACGATTGACTTTCGGATTGCTCAGATCGAGTTGAGTCGGATCGAGACTGAGTAGAAGCCGCGTCTTCGTCGGATCGAAGTCTTTGAACTGGTAGATGTCGTCGGTGAATAATTCCGAGTCTGTCAGATGCCGTGTTGCGGGATGATCGGCGTCATTCACCTTGACTGTGACTTTAGTTTGCGGTTCCTGATTTGATCGCCATGGTCGACGATCAAAGTTGGCGCCGAGCATCTCGGCGAATGCCGGCTTGTTAAGAAATGAATTTGCCGTGGAATGAATGCCGACGAAACCTCCTCCGTCTTTCACCCATGTGATTAGTCCGTCGATATCGACGCCCGGCGGATTGACGGCGGTGAAAAAGACGACGGCCTGATAGCGCGCGAGGTTAGCTGAGTTGATATCTGCGCCTGACTGTGTGATCGTGACGTCGAAGAGGCCGTGACTCATGTCCGCGAAGTGTCGCTCGGCGATGGATAGCTCATTCGGTTTAACACGTCGAATGACGTTGTTATCGGAGGCGGCGGGGTTGGCGAAGAATAGAACCTTCGGTAGTTCGGCCGCGTTGAGCGGAGTGAGTCCCGTGATCGCGATGAAAATGAATACGACGCTGCGCATCAGAAGATATTTCTCCGTCGGTCCGACGAAAGTGGCGACGAGACAACGGGCCGCTGGGAGCAAGATTCTATCGGCTCACGGGCAGCGACGTCGAGCATTTTGCTCGCGGGCCGCACGCACAGTTCCTGCCCGGAACTGCAAGACTTATACGGCAAATATACTCTTCGTGCTACTCGATGCCGCTCCTTCGATCGCTACTTGCCTGATAGCAAAGCCAA
>CAMCTH010000701.1 GCA_945877965.1 Planctomicrobium piriforme
CGGCTAATTTCTTCGCCGTCGCCTCGTAGGATTTCTTGTCGGCCCAGGCGTCGCGCGGGACCAGCACTTCGGCAGGAACGCCGTCGCATTGAGTTACGACGCCGACGCCGAAGATGGGATCGACGACGGTCTTGGCATCACGCATTTTACCGCTGTGGATCGCATCGACGATGGCGCGCGTCATGGCGAGTTTCATGCGCTTTCCCACGCCGTAGGCGCCGCCGCTCCAGCCGGTGTTTACCAGCCAAACGTTTGCCTTGTGCTGTTGAATCTTTTCCGACAGCAAGCTCGCGTACTTCATGGGATGCCACACCAAGAACGGCCCGCCGAAGCAAGGAGAAAACGTGGCCTGCGGCTCGGTAACGCCCATTTCAGTGCCGGCCACCTTGGCCGTGTAGCCGCTGATGAAGTGATACATGGCCTGCTCCGGGGTCAACTTGCTCACGGGAGGCAAAACACCGAAGGCATCGCAAGTCAAAAAAATCACATCAGTCGGATGTCCGGCCGTGCAGGGGATCTTGGCGTTGCGAATGAATTCGATCGGGTAGGCACCGCGAGTGTTCTGCGTGATGCTCGTATCGTGGAAGTCGACATGATGCGATTCCTCGTCGTAGACGACGTTCTCCAGCACGGCACCGAATCGCAAGGCTTGGAAAATCTCCGGCTCCGACTCGGGCGTGAGATCGATCGCCTTTGCGTAACAGCCTCCTTCGATATTAAAAATGCCGTTGTCCGACCAACAATGTTCATCATCGCCGATGAGCATGCGTTTGGGATCGGCCGAGAGCGTCGTCTTACCCGTTCCCGAGAGGCCGAACATGAGCGACGATGCGCCGGAGTTCTTGTCCGCGGTAGCCGAGCAGTGCATGGAGAGGATGCCGCGTTTCGGCCCGAAGTAATTCATCATCGTGAATACGCCTTTTTTCATCTCTCCGGCGTACTCGGTCCCCAGGATGACCATCTCTTTCGATTCAAGCGACAGATCGATGCTCGTCTTCGACGTCATGCCGGCCGTGCGTTGATTCGCGGGAAACTCGCCGGCGTTGAAGATCACGGCGTCGGGCTCGCCGAAGGCGGCCAGTTCTTCGGCGGTCGGGCGGATCAGCATCGTGTGCATGAAGAGCGCATGGTACGGACGCGAGCAGATGACGCGCACTTTGAGTCGCGCCTGGGGGTCCCAACCGGCAAAGGCGTCGATGCAATACAGCCGAGTTCGCGTATTCAGGTAATCCTTGGCGCGCTCCAAGTTGATTTGGAACGTGGCATCGTCAATCGCGACGTTGACTCCGCCCCACCAGACGTCTTTTTCCGTCGCGGGGCTTTTCACCACACGTTTGTCTTTCGGCGAACGGCCGGTCTTGGAGCCGGAGTAGGCAATGAGCGCACCCGAGTCCGCGATCGCGCAATCGTGATCACCCCGAATTGCTTCGGCATAAAGTTGCGCCGGCGACAGATTCCGTTTCACGTCCGAAACGGTGATGCCGTGGTGATTGAGATCGAAAGTCATGGCCGATTCTCCCGGGGATGTCGGTGGGGTATGCGAAGCGTTGCGGCGCGTTGGTGAAGCCGGTTAGATCTCAATGACGTCGCCTTGATTGGGCAAGGTCGGCGTTAATTGGAACTTGCTCTTAATCAATTTAGCGAGCGCGTTACGACCTTTGTCTTCGCCGTGCGTTAGGATCACGCGCGGCTTCGACGGCGCCAGTGCCGAAAACCATTTCAGCAGTTCCGTCTGCCCGGCGTGACCGCTGAAACCGTTGAGCGTGTGGATCTTCGCCTTCACGGGGATGGTTTCGCCGAAGATCTTTACAGACTTCTCCTTTTCGACCAGCTTTCTCCCCAGCGATCCGTAGCCTTGGTATCCGACGATAAGCACATGGGTTCGTGGGTTCGATAGGTTGAACCTGAGATGATGCAGGATGCGACCGGCGGTACACATGCCCGCCCCGGCTAAGATGGCACAAGGTCCCTCAATGTCGTTGAGACGTTTGGATTGGGCCGGCGTCGTGCTGGCCTGGAAAAACTCCGGATTGAGCGGCAGCAATCCGCGTTTCTTCCAGGCGACGAGTTCTTCATCGTGCAACTCGGCATACTTTACGTATACCTTGCTCGCTTGGATGGCCATGGGGCTGTCGAGGAACACCGGAAAGCCGGGAATGTCCTTGCGCAGGAACATCACGGAGATGTGGTATAGCATCTGCTGCGAACGACCGATGGCGAACGTCGGGATGAGAATCTTCCCCTTCGATTTGTAAACATCCTTCACGATTCGTTCGAATTCGGCGAGCGTTTCTGAGTAGGGGCGATGATCGCGGTCGCCGTACGTTGATTCCATGAACACGGCGTCGGCTTGCTTAAACGTGTCGAACTGCTTGAGTAAAGGGAGGGTAGTCGGACCGATATCGCCGGAGAAGACGACGACCTTCTTGCGTCCATCTTCCTCGACCGTTAATTCGATGCTGCCCGAGCCGAGCATATGTCCGGCCTCGATCCAACGAGCCGTGATGCCTTCGGCGATCTTGACCGGCTTGTTTAGCAGGATGGGGTGAGCCTGCTTACGGAACGAATCAACGTCTTGCGGCTCGTATAGCGGCTCGACGGCCGGGGCGTCCAGTTTTGCTTTGCGAGTCTTTCGTTCCGCGTCTTGCTGTTGGAGCCGGGCCGAATCTTTGAGGATGATTTCACCGAGGTCGATCGTGGCGGGGGTGGCGTAGATCGGTCCCTGGAAGCCGTGCTTGATCAACAACGGTACCCGGCCGGTATGGTCGAGATGTCCATGCGTCAGTAGGATCGCGTCGATCGTCTCCGGACGAACGCCCGCGGGGAGTTTGTTTTTGGCTTCGCTTTGACGACCGCCTTGGAACATGCCGGCATCGACGAGCACCGTGGCGCCGTTGGCGCGAATGACGTACGACGAGCCGGTCACTTCTCCGCCGGATGCGCCGACGAGCTTAATCTTCATCTTTCGGTCCCCCGCTTGCGACTCAAAGTTGTGTGGGAATGGGATAGCTACCGAATTCGATCAATCGCCTGCGAGCAAGAATACTTGGGCGCAGACGACGCGTAGAATCATGGCCGCCGGGTAGACGGTGGCATAAGTCAAAGATGCACTTTCCGATTTCGTCAGCGAGTTGGCGAAGGCCAG
>CAMCTH010000702.1 GCA_945877965.1 Planctomicrobium piriforme
TGCCACCCCCCATGCCGGAGAATTAGACGGTTCGGCCGATCGCAGAGCGGCGTCCCTCACAGGCCGAACCGGGTCGTTTTGATTGAAATGGTGCTCGTTTCGAACTTCGCCCCTTACCGCAAAGCACGGGTATCGACCGGCATGGAGGCGCTGCGTCGGCCCGGTCGGCATGGGAACGGATTGGCCCCCCGACGGCGGCTGCGAGACCTTGGCTAGGCGATGTTCCCCCTCGGTTCGCCTCTCCAAGCGGCGTCGATCTGCCTCGGCACGCACATGCTCGACGGCGAAACGCCGACGTTGCAGCGGAGCCAGTTAGCCGGCTCCCTTTCGCCTTCGAAGTGCCTAATCTTGCGCTTCTCGCAGATGAAGAACCACGGCCATCTCGCATGCTGCTCTATTTGTTTACGCTTCGAGCGATAGAATAAAGCTATCCTCAATAAGGAGTGAGTCATCGCCAATCCCAACAAGCTGTCGGCCAAGAAGCTCGAAGCGCAAAAAGAAAAGCGTTTGTCGACCGAGAAACGGGGCAAACGCGAGAAGCGTCAGGATCGCCGCGACGCGAAGCACGATTGATCTGCCGACCCGTTGTTATCCGTCTTTTGCGGACTCAACATCTCAAGTCAAGCAACCAGGACTCCGCCATGTTGGATGATCGCACGAACAAAACGAAGTTGGCCGGCGCTCGCATTAACGTTCACGAGCCCTATGAGCTGGCTTCTTGGTCCGAAAAGCTCGGCCACAGTGCCGACAAAATCCGCTACGCCGTCGCCTGCGTCGGCAACTTGGCGAAAGACGTGCAGAAAGAACTCAACAAGTAGCCGGAGCCGCAAGAGTTCGCAGCGTCTTGAGACTCGCGACAGAGAGTTGCGGCTCGCAACAGAGTGCAACGCTTTGAAAAATGCGATGCTCTCAAGACCGGCATCCTCGCGAGTTCGCCCCGGAGTGGGCGATACAGGACTCGAACCTGTGACCCCTACCGTGTGAGGATAGTGCTCTAACCAACTGAGCTAATCGCCCGCGAAAGTATTGCGGGCGGGGCGAACTCACGAGGACGTGCCGTTATATGTCAAGTTGCAGCCGTCGCCAAGATGCCTACTCGGCAAGAACGGCCTCGGCTCTACAAGAAAATGAACGCCGTTGGTAACTTTGCAATCAAGGCAGGAATCGGCAGAGACCGCGGCACCCAGTGCTCGATTCGCGTCAGGCCGAAACGAGATGACTAGCTCGCCCCTTCGGACGGCGGCGGTTCGAACTTCGGAGCGGTCGCTTCTTCGCGATCTTCGATCGACCGGCTCGGGCGCGTGTAGCTGCTCGTTGCCGCGCGGCTCACCGAGCTCACTTCTTCGTCGATGCCGTGCATACCCTTCTTGAACTCGTTGAAGCCCTTGCCGACCGACTTGGCCACCTCGGGCAGACGATTACCGAAGAGCAAAATAGCGATGATGCCGATGATGATGACTTCCATCGGGCCGAGACCAAACATGGCATGCTCCTTCTAGCAAACGAAAGATCAAGAGAGTACGGACGTCCTGAGCTGACGAATCGGCACTTCGAACCGGCGGAAACTAGGGATTGGTCGACTTCGGCTTCTCGTCGTCTTCGATTCCTGCGACGCCCTTTTTGAATTCGACGATCCCCTTCCCCATCGAACGCATGACGCTCGGCAGGCGATTGCCGAACAGCAATAGCACGACCAATGCCACGACGGCGATTTCCACGGGGCCGAGGCCGATGATTGCAAACAATGGGGTCATGATCTTTGACTCACAAAGCGAGATAGGGCGGGCGGGAAGCGGACGCCTGCGCGGCGTCGCGGCGGGACGAGCGACCGCACTGGGCGAGCCGCAAGGACTCCACCAACCTGCCGTCGAGCGTAACTTCCCCACTCCTTTGATTTTATCGACGACCGGGGGTGAGTCAAACGCTTTCCACCGCCCACCAGAGGCATTTCGAGGCGAGTCCCGCTCGCTGCCGATGTGCAGTCGCCGGCCGGTTCGGCTAGGATGAGACTCGGTTTAACACCGTCCGTCGCCGCCTCGTCGACTCTCCCGCCGCATTCACTTCGAACGGCCGTGTTCGCTGCACGGTGTTGCTCTGCATGACGCTGCGAACCCTGCTGATCGTCGCGACCGTTACGATCGTCCCGCGACTGGTCTCAGCCGCCGAAAAATCTGAGTCTTCCTCGGAGCCGCTGGCGCCGGAAGTCCGGACGTTCTTCGCCCAGCATTGCGTCGCCTGTCACGGTCCCGAGAAGCAAGAATCCGAGTTGCGGCTCGATGCCGCGACCGTCGACTGGGGCACGCCGACCGCCACGTCCGCTTGGGCGACGGTGCTGGAACGAATCGAGTCGGGCGAGATGCCCCCCGAGGATCGTCCTCGTCCGCCGAAAGAACAGACGGCCTCCGTCGTGAAGACGTTGCGTACTCGCCTACTCACAGCCCTCGCCAAGAACAACCCGAGCACATCGCGCCGTCCGCGGCGACTCAATCGACTCGAATACCAAAACTCGGTTCGCGAGTTGTTGGGGATCGACCTCGACTTGACGATCTATCTTCCCGAAGACGGGACGGCCGAAGGGTTCGACAAGGTCGGCGACGCGCTGAGTATCTCGCCGGTGCTCGTCGAGCGCTATCTCGAAGCGGCCGACGTCGCGCTGCACGAAGCGTTCGTCGAGCGACCGCCGGTGCCGACGACGACGTCGCACTACACGCTCTACGACTGCGGCGTCGCCCGCCGGACGTTTCAGAAGAACGGCGTGTGGGCCGAGCGCGACGGCGCGACGCTTATTTTTTACACGAACGATAAGTACTTTGCGATCGAACCGTTCGCCGCGCCGGTTCGCGGCAAGTATCGCATTCGCTTCTCCGCCTACGGCACGCTGCTCGGCGAAGGGGCCAAGCGAACCGATCATGCGGTGCAACTCGCTTTGCACGGCGGCAACTTCCGCACCAGCGCGCGGGTTTCGCATCTGATCGACTTCTACACCATGCAGTGGGAGAAGCCGCAGACCTTCGAGGCGGTCGATCTGCTTGAGGCCGGCCATTCGTTCAAACTGACGATCGCCGGCCAACCGCCATACACGTTCAAAGTCGCCGAGTTCGTCGGCCCTGTGTTGGCCGTCGAGTGGGTGACGATCGAA
>CAMCTH010000703.1 GCA_945877965.1 Planctomicrobium piriforme
CGGCAAGCACGATAACGCAGGCAAGCGGCAATTACATTCGATGCTCGAACATTAAATCGACGATCGGCAGTAGACTCGACGTCGGAGCAAGCAACAGGAAGAACGAAATCGCCGGAAAGCTCCACGCTCGTTTGTTGACGAGGCCGCGCACGGCGACCGACATAAGCCCGAAGACTACCAGTGTCTGCGGTGCATATTCATGCCACTGCTCGGCCTTCGGCCAGAGTCGATCCAAACAGAGACCCGTCGGAACGAACGAGAGTCGCAAGTATTCGAGGATCACGCCGGACTGGCTGAGCGCGTACGAAAATGGCGTGAGGGCTGCGACTCCGCCGATGCCGGACTGCGAGTAGGCATCGCCCGTCGCCCACATCAGACCTCCCAGGACGCCCCAGCTGCAGAACATGGCGGCGTGATAGCGACGTCGCAAGCCGATGCGCGACTTTGCGTTGGCGAAGAACAGATAGTCGTAGCAGAGGACGATCAACGGCAGCATCGCCACCGATTCTTTGGAGAACATCGCCAAATAACAAGCCGTGCACGAAGCGACGGTCCAGTTGCGTCGCGACGAGGCGACGTCTGTGGCATACGCTCGAATAAATCCGTAGAGCGAGCCGACGGCAAACATCGCCGCGAGCGATTCCAGCCGCTGATAGACGTACGTGACCGATTGCGTGCCAAGCGGATGTACGGCCCAAATCAACGCGACGATGACCGCAATCGTCTCGGCCCGATCGGGCGTCGCGCCGCAGCAGCGCGGCAAGACCAACGTTCGTCGCACGATGCCGAATAGAAACAACGCCGTCGCCAGATGAATGGCAATGTTGACGAGGTGATAGCCGACGACGTCGTAGCCGTGCAGGGCGTAGTTCACGGCGAAGGTGAAATAGACGACGGGTCGAGTCGGACAGAAACTCAGCCAGTCGTACGGAGGCCAAAGGGTACGTATCGCCGGATTCCCGCCGACATACTCCGTGTCGTCGAAAACAAAGACCCCTTGCAAACTATTGAAATAGCATGCCGTCGTCGCTACGGCGATCAACAACGGCGCAAGCAACCGTCGCAGTCTCGCTTGCTTATCCTGCGGAGCGGTTGACGCCGATAACGACACGGTCGAACGCTTCATCCTAAGGAGTGCCTAGGGTGCAATAATCAGTGACACTTGAAAGCGAATGTTAGGCGTATCGGCGCGCGTGGTGCTCAGTTCGACTTCACCGAGATCGTCGTCGGTAAAGGTCGCGATGGGTGAACCGGGCGGAATTTCGACCGAAACAGGGAAGCGTGCCACCGTCGGAGACAATCGCTCGATCGAGCCGACGTTGACTTTCAAGAACTCCGGATTGCTACGCTGAAAGGCAAGTCGGACGTCGTCCAGTTTCTCGCCCCGCATGTGTACGTAGGCCTGCTTCTTCGCCCCGGTCGATTGCGAGGTCGGACCGAAGATCAGCGTCTTGCCGATGACGTCGCGACCGTGCAGCGTGACGTCGCCGACGACCTCGAAAGAGAGAGGAAGTTGCAACACGCCGGGTTCCTTCGTGCCGTCGGGCAATCGACCGACGTAGTGAATATGCAGCAAGCCGTCTTGATGCCCCGTTTGAGTCTGTGGGTCTAAGGTCACGATGACGTCGCGCTGAAAGCGGGTTTCAAGAACCGGAGCGACGACCGGCACTTCCTTGGCTAACTCCGCATGGACTGCCGGTAATGACGATTCCATCTTGCTGATTTCCACTTCGACGAATGCCTGCGAAAACAGTAAGAAAGTAAGTGTGCTCGACTTATTTCGGGCGACACCGGCCAGATAGACCGAGTCGGGATGCGTCGCCAACTTAACGCGAATGCTTCCTTCGCCCATCAACTCGAACTGCGGCAGTTCGGGATCGTTGCTGTTGATGACCGCCCCTTGACGGAACCTGAACTGCGGGTCCTCGGCGCGCCATTCGAGTTCGATAAAGTCGGCGCCGCCGGGAGGGATAGTCTTCTTTTCGAACTCGGCCAGCGTGCATTTGCAGGTCGTCGAGCCGAGTTCCAGCGTTAGGTCGGCGGTTCCTTCGTTGCGGATGCGGAACTTATGTTTGCGCGTGTCGCCCGGATCCATAACGCCCAGGTCGAACGGTTCGCTCTCGACGACGGCGCGCGGGTATGTGAGCGTTTTGCTCGGCGACTTCGTAGCAGCTTGCGATTCGCTTGCACGGTCTCGACGTTGCGACTGCATTCCCCAGCCGATGAGTGCAACCCCGCTCAACGTCGCAACAACCAGGAGACGTCGTAACATCGTAGGCATCTCGGAATGATCCAAGCGGTTCGGTTCGGGGTCTCAAACTACGACGCCCGGGAGGCGGTCGAAACCACCTCCCGGGTCGTAGTATTTAAGCACCTGTCAAAAGACAGTACAGAGTTTGTCATACAGGCAAAACTAGTCCAACTGACCCTTCGGCGAAACGCCGAACGGTTCGAGCAGCACGCCGCTGAAAATTTCAGCTTCGGGCAATTCGACCGTGTTGTCGCCGGCTGCATATCCGCTCGACTGCGTCGCCGTGGTCAAGTGACCCGGGTTGAGGAACGTGTCGCCGTTGCCGTCTTGGAACGTCTTCACGCTGCCATCCGCAAACAGGATGTTTGCGCTGCCGCCGTGAACCGGGCCGAAGTCGCGGTAGTCTTGAAGGCTGGTGAGTTCGGTGTTCCCCTTCTTGCGAACACCCTTCACCGGTTGTTCGTCAGCCGCGATACCGCTGTAGGTCGGCGCGGTCGAGGTGCCGGTACCCACCACTTGGTAGATGGTGACGACGGTTGAACCCCACTTGGAGAACGAGTTACCGTTGCCCGAGAAGTACGGGCCGTCGCTCGACGTTTCCACGAGCGGCGCACCCGTCGTGAGGTAGATCGTACCGTCGCTACCGACGACGTCTTCATTCATGAACCGATCTTGGACGTCGCCGATGTTGGCATCGCCCATGAACGGGATCACGTTCGAAGTGACCGGCGACGTGTCGACGATCCGACGCTTGAGGGAACCCTTGGAACCTGGGTTGCCCTTGATCAAGTCTTGCATCGTCGAGGTGATCGTGCCGGTCAGACCGGAAACCGTGCCGGCTTGCTTCGGAGCCGAACGGACCAAGAACCACGTGGTCATGTGGTTG
>CAMCTH010000704.1 GCA_945877965.1 Planctomicrobium piriforme
GCGTGAGCATCGCAAAGAAGTCGGCCTCTTGGCCGTTTTCCAAGTCGGCCAACGGCACGATTGCGACCGCTTTCGTGGCCATGCGAGCCCCCTCGTTACACAAGATGTTAACGAAGGGGCAGCATAAAACTGCGGCGCGGCGGAATCAACAGGCGTAGTTAAGTATCGCCGCGGGCCACCGCTTACTGACGTGCGCAGCTCGGAAAGACTTCTGATCCGAGCCCCGCACGTCAGAAAGCGGTTTTGCGGGAATTTCGCAACGGTTTCGCGACTTTCTCCAGTCGTTCAGCCCGCATAAGGCAGGCCGCGTCCGGCGGCAAATCCAGGAACGTCGCGCGATACGTTTTGATCGCCTCGTCGGGCTTGCCCCACGCCTCGTACGTCCGCCCCAAGTTGTAACGGGCTCCCGCCGTCCAGCCGCCGTTCGCTTTGTCCTTCAGTACGAGTTCCAAATACTGCACGGCCGTCTCGTAGTTCTGGAGGTCGTACGACAAGAGTCCGAGCCAGTACGTGGCGTTCTGCTTGATGCGGTAAGCGTAGGTCCAAATGTCGGAGTTCGAGCGGAGTTCGACGAGTTCGCTTTCGGCGGGACGTGCTTCTTGATAGAGCCGCGTCAGCGGAATGCCGCCCCCTTCGGCGAAGACGTACTTGCCGGTGATGTGTCGGACGCGAGCTCGCCAGAGCGGCGAAGTCGTCATCCGCGAGCCCCCTTCGATCGGCGGCGCACGGAACGGCTTCAATTGTTCGACGAGTGCATCGAACGCAGCCTTCTCGCGACTGGCGGCGAAACGCTCATCGCGAATCGGCCGAGCCACGACTTCTTTGACGCCCGGACATTTTTTTAGCTTCGCCGTGAGGTCGGCGATGTCGAGCGAGAGGACCAACTTCGAATCGCCCGTGAGTTGCCGCTCCAGACGTTCGAAACGTTTTGAAATGAAGTTCGATGACGAGTCGAAGACGACTTTACCCGCGAAATCGCGGCGTTCGTCGGGCAATCCGGAGACGATGTCGAACGGGACGAGTCGACCGTCGTGGAGCAAGGCCGGTACGACTTGAGCGGTATCTTCGCCCGGCGTGATGAGGACGACGTCCAAGCCTTGTTGTCGCGCGAGGAGTGAGAAGAGCCAGGCGCGATCGAACTCGGTGCCGCGCCCGAGCAGCATGATGTGCCACGGCAGATACGGCAATCGTTCCGCGGCGGGAGCGTCGGCCGGAATGAGTTGGATGTTGCGCACCGTCCAGTCGGCCAGCCGTTGCGCGCGAGCGAGCGGGTCGGTCTCGTCGCCGACGGCGTACTCCCCTGCCTCGCGCAACCAAACCAACTCACGGAGGGTCTTACCGTCTTCCAGTTCGAATGGCTCCGACTGCTCGGCATCGAGCACGCCCGCAGCAAAGCTTTCGTTCAAACGGCGGACGACTTGGCCGACGGCCGACTCGATCTGCCCTTCGTCGTAATCGTCGAGCCGATTGAGCATGTCGACGGCGCTTTCGAGCAGCCGTTCACTCACTTCACGCTGCTGCGCTTCGACGTTCTCCGTTGCTTTCGGAGGGGCCGTACCGCCGGAATTGCAGCCGCTCAAAAGCAGACAGCTGAACAGTGCGACGATGTATGACACGCGCGATTCAAAAATCTTAAACACCAAAAGTCTCCACGCAGCGACGGACGGCGAGCACGCGCTCGAGCATCGCTTCGAACTTGTCGAGAGGAATCATGTTGGGGCCGTCGCTCGGCGAACGATCGGGATCGGGATGCGTTTCGAAGAACAGTCCGTCGACGCCGACCGCGACCGCGGCGCGAGCCAGCGGTTCGACCATCTCGCGGTTGCCGCCGGTTGCGCCGCCGAGTCCGCCCGGCTGTTGCACGCTGTGCGTGGCATCGAACACGACGGGAACTCCCAGGGAACGCATCGTCGGCAAAGCCGAAAAATCGTTGACGAGCCGGCCGTAGCCGAAGAACGTGCCGCGCTCGCACAATAAGATATTACGGCAGCCGGCCCCTTGGAGTTTGGCGACGACGTGCTGCATATCGGTCGGGGCCATGAACTGCCCCTTCTTGACGTTCACCGCTTTGCCCGTCGCGGCGGCCGCCAGCAGCAGGTCGGTTTGGCGAGCCAAGAACGCGGGGATCTGCAGCAGGTCGCAGACTTGCGCCGCCTCGGCCGCATGATGCGATTCGTGAATGTCGGTCGTCACCGGCAAGCCCGTCGCGCGACGGACGGCATCAAGCATTTGCAGACCGGCTTCGAGGCCGACGCCGCGAAACGCTCCGCCGCTCGTGCGATTCGCTTTGTCGAACGACGCCTTAAAGACCAACGACACGCCGAGCCGTTGGGCGACCCCTTGTAGATGCCGGGCGATCGACAGGGCGAGCTCTTCCGTCTCCAAGACGCAGGGGCCGGCGATCAGCAGCAGCGGCCGCTGAGGGCCGACCTCGTAGGGACCGACTCGGACGGGAGCGGGAGGCTGCGGCAACGGACGGTTCCTTGACGTGATGGGCGATAGTGCGAAGGGCGAACGGAATATACCGGCGTCGCGGCCGGTTGGTCAGGACCGCTCACGAACGTCTAACGAACGGCGGTTTCGGCGGGCCGCGTTTCTCATTGTGAGACAATTCGGCGGGCTTGTCGCTTGTCTCAGGGTGAGACGCGATACAACCGCCCCGAGCCGGTTGTGCGATCCTGCGGCTCGGCCGGCCGCTCGACGGCCCGTCGCATTCTGAGAACCGCGAAAAATGATGGTCGCAAGTCTTATTGCATCAAGGACTTGAGGCAATGCGATCGGACTGCGACGGCCGCGGCACAAGGCGTGCATTCTCTTATAGGCATGGTAATGGAAATCCCGACCGGATCTCACAAACCATGACTGGCCCGTGGGGCCTCCGACGAATTCAATATCGGCTGGCTAACTTGCCCCTAGTCTCCGGTATGCCACTGCGGAAAAGGGCCGTCGGAGGCCCCGTTTTTTCTTTCCAACAAAATTCGCTCGCGTGGAGCTTGTAGATCCCTGCGGTCAATGCAACGCGAGCTCTTATAGGGAACTCTCTCTGTGACGCTCCGTCTGACGTGCGTGCTGAATCATCTCAGCGTGCCGAGTCGATGGCGCTGCGAACTGACCGCTTACTGACGTGCGCGGCTC
>CAMCTH010000705.1 GCA_945877965.1 Planctomicrobium piriforme
GTCGACGTACTCGAACGAATCGGCATCACGGGCCCGATCGCGATCTGCTGCGGTCGCGGCAACAACGGCGGCGACGGCTTCGTGATGGCCCGGCATCTGCGTGCCCGGGGTTACGACGTGGCTATCCTGCTATTCGCCAATCTGGACTCTCTCTCGGGCGACGCCGGAAAGAACTTCGAAATCGTGCGGCAGTGTGGCATACGCATCGATATTTTTTACGCCCCGAACTTCGACCACAACGAACTGGACGAAGCCTTCAACGGCCGAGAGCTCATCATCGACGCTCTGCTCGGGACCGGCTCGCACGGTGAGCCGCGGCGGCCGTTCGATGTGGCGATCGACGCGATCAACCGACAGCGAGCCCCCGTCGTCGCCGTCGATCTGCCGAGCGGACTGGACTGCGACAGCGGCGCGGCGGCAAACCACACGATCCGCGCCGCGCACACCGTCACGTTCGTCGCGGCGAAGCCCGGCTTGCTCGTTCCTGCGGCCGCGGAATACGTCGGACGACTGCACGTCGTGAACCTTGGCGTGCCGCCGGAGTTGCTCGACGAGATCGCCCGCGGCTGACGGTCGTACCGACGATAGCGATCGTGCCGCTTCGCCCGACCGCAACGCGAACTGTGGTGTAGATATACGGGCGGCATTCTGCGCACCCATTCCCCACCCCGAACGATTCGCCACCGTGACCGACGCCTTCGCAATCTATCGTCGCACCAAGACCTTTGGGTCACTCGACGCCCTGCGCGCCGTCAGCATTCTGGCGGTGATCTGGCATCACACGGCCGGCACGGCGTTCGGCGATTCATTGTTGGGGCACGGCTTTCTCGGCGTCGATATGTTCTTCGCCCTGAGCGGGTTCCTCATCGTCACGCTGTTGCTCCGCGAGCGCGACGCGACCGGCGAGATCGCGCTCGGGCGGTTCTATGTGCGGCGCAGTCTGCGGATCGTGCCGGTCTACTACGGACTGCTACTCGCGCTCGTCGTGCTGTTGGCCGTCGTCCGCCCCGGCGGAAGTTGGGCCCCGGAGTTCTTCGCGAAGCTGCCGTACTATCTGACGTACACGTCGAACTGGTTGCCCGACGCCACGCTGTTGGCCGTCACTTGGAGCCTCGCGACCGAAGAGCAGTTCTATCTGGTCTGGCCGCCGCTTGAAAAATGGCTCGGCCTCCGCGCTCGCTTGGTCCTGCTCGCCGGCTTCGTCGGACTGAATCAACTGCTGAACTTCGGCGTCGGTGCCGAGCATTGGCCGGCGTGGCTCGTTACGGCCCGCTCGCATTTGGAAATCTTGCAAATCACCTTTACCCCCATCTGCCTGGGTGTGATGCTCGCGTACTTGCTGCATAATCCTCGCGGCTTCGCGGCGATCCAGCGGCTCCTCGGCAATCCGCTCGGGCAACTCGCGGCGCTCGCCGTGTTGCTCGGGTTCGCCGCTTGGCCGGGCGATATCGCGGGCGGTCCGCGGCTCGTCGTGCAGTTGGCGATGACGTTACTGTTAGGTTCATGCGTCGTTCGCGAAGATCACGCTCTGAGCGCCGTCTGCGGCTTCGGGCCGCTCCGTCGATTGGGCGTCGTCAGCTACGGCATGTATCTCTATCATCTATTTCTGCTCGCCCCGTCGCAGAGCCTGCTCACGCGAACGGCCGAGGCGTTGAACGTCGCGCCGTCCCCCGTCGCGCTGTTCGTCGTCTGCAGCACGTTCACCTACGTCGCGGCCGAGTTGAGTTTCCGCTATTACGAAATGCCGTTTCTGCGGTTGAAGTCGCGCTTCGCCGGAGACAAATCGCACATCCCCGCGCAGCGACCGTCGTCGCGCTCGTCGCACTCCCTTCATCTCGAGCCTGGAACATGAACGTTCAGAAGTACGATCTCGTCGTCATCGGCACCGGTCCCGGCGGAGAAGGGGCCGCGATGCAGGCTTGCAAGCACGGCAAGAACGTCGCCGTCGTCGAGAAGGTTCGCGTCGGCGGCAATTGCACGCATCTCGGCACGATCCCGAGCAAGGCGCTGCGGTACGCCATCTATCGCATGACCGACACGAATCACAATCCGCTCTTCCGCGAGGCCGGCATCTCGGCGAACCTCAGCTTCGCGCAACTCCGCAAGTCGGCCGCTTCAGTCATCGCCAAGCAAGTCGATATGCGGCAAACGTTCTACGAACGGAACCGCGTCCCGGTCATCAGCGGCACCGCCAAGTTCTTGGACCCGCACACGATCGAGGCCGTGCAAGAGAACGGGGCCAAGATGCTGCTGGCGGCCGACGCCTTCGTGATCGCCGTCGGTTCGCGGCCCTATCGCCCGGAGGGGGTCGACTTCACGCACCCGCGGATTTTTGACAGCGATACGATCCTCAATCTGCAAGAGACGCCGCAAACGATCACTGTCTACGGCGCGGGCGTCATCGGCTGCGAATACACGTCGATGTTCCGCAATCTCGGTTGCAAGGTGAACCTCGTCAACACGCGCTCGAAGCTGCTCGAATTCTTGGACGACGAGATCATCGACGCGCTGGCTTATCACATGCGCGACCGGGGCGTGCTGCTCCGCCACGGCGAGACGTACGAACGGATCGAAGGGTGCGAAGACGGCGCGATTCTGCATTTGAAGAGCGGCAAGCAACTCAAGACCGACATCTTCCTCTGGGCCAACGGTCGGACCGGCAACGTTGAAGAGTTGCAACTCGACAAGGTCGGCCTCACGGCCGACAAGCGCGGACAGCTGGCCGTCAACGAAGACTTCCAGACCGCGGTGCCGCACGTTTACGCCGTCGGCGACGTCATCGGGTTTCCGGCGTTAGCCAGCGCGGCCTACAGCCAAGGCCGATCCGCTGCGACCCACTTCTGCGAAGGAAAACTCGATCACGCGGCCAGCAAACTGATTCCGACCGGCATTTATACGAGCCCCGAGATCAGCTCGCTCGGTCAGACCGAATGCGAATTGACGACGGCGAAGGTGCCGTACGAAGTGGGCCATTCGCAGTTCAAAAGCCTGGCCCGCGCGCAAATCACGGGCCAAACGGTCGGCATGCTCAAGCTGCTGTTCCATCGCGAGACGCTTGAGATCCTCGGCATCCACTGCTTCGGCCAGAATGCGTCCGAGATCATTCACATCGGCCAGGCGATCATGTCGCAG
>CAMCTH010000706.1 GCA_945877965.1 Planctomicrobium piriforme
ACGGATGTGAAGGGACTCGGCAACCCGATCGAGACGCTCATCGCCGAAGGGACCGGCCCGGCGCTGCAGATCGAACGGATCACGCTGCCGAACCAAGAAGCCGACGGCACCCAGTGCTACGTCCACTTCCCGAAGATTGAAGGGGCGAAGCAGTACGACGTGTGGGTCGCGCCGTACGAAGACGGGCGTGGGGCGCTGAATCTCGGCAAGGCTTGGAAGGAACCGGGACTGCTCGTCCGCGGCGTCAGGCCTTACCAGAACTTCTACCTGTTCGTTACCTACACCGATGCCGACGGCAAAGTCTCGAAGCCGTCGAAACCACACGTAATCAACCTGAAGGACTTCTTCGGGATGAAGTAACCTCGTTCCGCTTGACGATTCTTTATCACACAACGACGCCGAGTCCGATCAAACGGGCTCGGCGTCGTTCGTTGTAATCGTGCTATTGATACGCGGCGGTTCGAACCAGCGATAGATCGCCGGGATGACGAACAGCGTCAACAGCGTCGACGTCACCAAACCGCCGATCACGACCGTCGCCAGCGGCCGCTGCACCTCGGCCCCGGAGCCCGAAGCGAACGCCATCGGGAAGAAGCCGAGCATCGCAACCAAGGCGGTCATCAGCACGGGGCGGACGCGCGAGAGCGACGCCTCGACGACCGCTTCGTTCATCCCTTGGCCGCTGCGACGTTGCTCGATGATCGACGTCACGAGCACGACGCCGTTGAGCACCGCCACGCCGAACAGGGCGATGAAGCCGACGCCCGCCGAGATCGAGAACGGCAACTCGCGCAGCCAGAGGGCAAAAATGCCGCCGGTCACCGCCATCGGCACGTTCAAGAAGATCAAGAACGCCGCCTTCAGCGAGTCGAAGGTCAGGTGCAGCAGCGCGAAGATCATGAGCAGCGCCAGCGGCACGGCGATCGCCAGCCGCACGCTCGCTTCTTGCAAATTCTTGAACTGCCCGCCCCACGCAAGGCTGTAACCCGCAGGGAGTTTGACTTCGCGATCGACGGCCGCCTGGGCATCGTGCACGAAGCCGGCCAAATCGCGGCCGCGGACGTTGGCCTGCACCAGAATCCGTCGCCGCAACGCTTGGCGACTGATCTGCGCCGGTCCGTCTTCGACGACGAGATCCGCCAGTTGTTCGAGCGGGATCTGTCGCCCTTGCGGGTCCGAGATTTTTATCTGCCGCAAGGTTTCGACGTCCTGCCGATACTCCGGCGCGAGTCGAACCTGCAACGGAAACCGCCGCTGTCCTTCGAAGACCTGATCGACGACCGTGCCGCCGATCGTTGCTACGGCATCGAGCACATCGCGGGCATTGATGCCGTAGCGGGCGATATCCTGACGACGGATTCGCACCCGCAACGTCGGCAAGCCGGCAGTCTGCTCGGCCCCGACGTCGGCCGCCCCCGGTACCTTCGCGACGACCCGGGCGATCTCGTCGGCCTTCTCCTTCAAGGCATCCAAGTCGTCGCCGTATAAGCTGATGCCGACGTCGCTCCGCACGCCGGCGACCAACTCCTGTACTCGCAATTCAATCGGTTGCGTGAAACTGAACGAATTGCTCGGCACCGACTTGGCTAATGCCTCTTCCATCTGCCGAACGAGTTCTTCTTTCGAGATCGGCTCGGGCCATTCCGACTCCGGCTTCAACGAGATGAAGAGATCAGTGAGATTGACCGTCATCGGATCATTCGCAATTTCCGGACGGCCGGTCTTGGAAACGACCGAAATCACCTGCGGGAACTTCTTGAGCGACTTCTCGACCGCCGTCATCATTTCGATCGATGCTTCAAGCGAGACGCTCGGCAAGCGTATCGCTTGAATCGCCAGCGAACCTTCGTCTAACCGCGGCACGAAGACGGCGCCCAGCCCGGTCGCGAGCCACGCGCTGATGCCGAAGACGATCGCCGCGGTGAGCATGATGAGTCCGGGCCGCGCCATCGCCTTCAACAGCAGTGGCCGATAAAGTTGCTTCGCCCAGCGAATCAGAAACGTCTCTTTCTCGGTCACGTTACGGCAGAGGAAAATCGAGCCGAGCACCGGCATCACCGTCAACGCCAGCACCAGCGACGTCAGCAACGCAAAGATGACGGTAAACGCCATCGGCCGGAACATTTTTCCTTCCAGACCCCGGAGCGAGAGGATCGGTAAGTAGACGATCATGATGATGCCGACGCCGAAGACGACGGGGCGCGCCACTTCATGACACGCTTTGCGAATGACGCTTTGCGGGACCGTTTTGCCCGGATGATGGTGTGAGTATTCTCCGGCGCGACGAACGATGTTCTCGATCAGCACGACCGAACCGTCGACGATCAGCCCGAAGTCGATCGCGCCGAGACTCATCAAGTTGCCCGAGTGGCCGGTGAGGACCATGCCGATGAACGCGCCGAGCATCGACAGCGGCACGGCGAACGCGACGATCAGACCCGCCTTGAGACTGCCGAGCAGCAACAGCAAGACGATGATGACCAGCGCGCCCCCCTCGGCCAAACTCTTGACGACGGTGCCGATGGTTTTGCGCACCAAGTCGGTCCGATCGTAAAACGTGTCGATCTCGACCCCTTCGGGAAGCGTTTTGCGAATCTCGTCGATCTTTTGCTGCACGCGATCGACGACGACTCGGGCATTTTCGCCCATGAGCAACATGACGATACCGACGACTCCTTCCCCTTTGCCGTCGCGCGTGACGGCCCCTTGGCGAAGCAACGGCGACATTTTGACCTCGCCGATGTCGCGGACGTAGATCGGCGTGCCGTCGGATCGCGCATCGAGCACGATGTTCGCGACGTCGTCGAGGCTGCCGATGAGTCCCTCGCCGCGGATCACGCGCTGCTCTTGCTCATGAACGAGATAGCCGCCCCCTTCGTTCGCGTTGTTCTGCTTCAACGCCTCCAGGACGGCATCGATTGAGATCTGGTAGTTAAGCAGTTTGTTGGGATCGAGCTGCACTTCGTACGTCTTCAACTCGCCGCCGAACGTGTTCACCTCAATCACGCCCGGGACGCTGCGCAGTTGGTATGCGATGTTCCAATCGAGCACCTCGCGAAGTTGCATGAGGGAATGCTCGTGACCGGGCTTCGAACGAACTTCGAACTGATAGATTTCGCCGAGGCC
>CAMCTH010000707.1 GCA_945877965.1 Planctomicrobium piriforme
AACCGGTCGTACCGGCGACGTTCGCGCCGTATCCGTCGCTGACCCCGCCCGACGTCTTCACCCCGGCGACTCCGGCAGTGCCGACGATCGTTGCGCCGCCGACCGTCGCGCCGGCTCCGCACTTCGACCCGGCCGTGATGCCGGCGTCTTATCTTGCGGCCGATCCGGCGAAAGCATCCGGCGGCGATGCGAAGAAGCTCGATGCGAAAAGTAGCTGGGTCGACATCTCGGGCGAGAAGTGGACCGTCAAACTCGGCGGGCACGTGCAGTTGGATCTCGTCGAGTGGGCGCAAGCGATGGCTCCGCCGATTCCGGCGCAGAACTACTTTGAGTTCCGTCGCTTGCGATTGATGGCCGACGGGGCGGGTTACGGCGTGTTCGACTTTCGCATTCAAATCGACATCGAACCGGAGGCCGGCGAAGGAACGTCCACGCCGGTCGCCGACATCAAGGACGCGTACTTGTCGATGAACGAGTTGCCTGCGATTTGGAAGCGCTGGCGGATCGGCAACTTCTTCGTGCCGTACAGTCTCGAACAGGTGACGAACGACACGAACAACATCTTTCTCGAACGTTCGATTCCGACCCAAGGCATCTTTGCGGCCGACCGCGAAGTCGGCATGGCGCTGTACGGCGTTTCCGATGATATGAATCACACTTGGACGAGCGGCATTTTTCTCGACAGCATCAGCGAGTCGCTCAAAGAACGGATCGACGATGCGCAAGGTTGTCGCCTAAGCGGACGTCTTACATGGCTGCCTTACTACGACGAAGCATCGAACGGTCGCTACTTGGTTCATCTCGGCGCAGGGACGCTCTTCTCGCAAGAACAAGATGATCTGATTCGCTTCCGCGCGCGGCCGCAGATTCATGAAGGGCCGTTCTTGATCGACACGGGCTTGATTCCCGGCAGTTCGACGACTTCGGCGAATCTGGAATTCGCGACGGTCTGGGGACAACTCTCCGTGCAAAGCGAATGGTTCGTCACCGGCGCGAACCTGGCGAACGATACGACTTCGACGGTGTACGGCGGCTACGCTTACCTCAGCTACTTCTTGACCGGCGAGAATCGGATCTACGAACGCTTCGGCCAACACGGCGCGCAATTCGGACGCAACGTGCCGTTCAGCAACTTCTTTCTGACACGCGGCGGCAACGGCTGGGGCGGCTGGGAGTTCAAAATGCGCTCGTCGTACTTGGGTCTGCAAGAGCTGAACGCCGGACGTTACAACGATCTCACCGTCGGCATGAACTGGTACTGGACGGATCGCATTCGCATCATGTTCGATTGGATCCATCCGTGGACGAGTGCGCAAACGACGTACGGACAGACTTCCTCCGACATCCTCGGCACGCGCTTCGATTTCAATTTCTAACGCGGCGCGCGACGCTCGCTGCGTTCGTGATGCAGCGAATTTGCGGTGAATCGCGCGAGCACGTCGCTCACAACGGTCGGTTCAACCGGCTTGGTAAGATGATAATTGAAACCGGCTTCGTGCGAGCGGCGGCGATCTTCGTCGCTGCCCCAACCGGTTAACGCAATCAGCACCGTGCGACTGAGCCCTAACTCCCGGCGAATGCGGTTCGCAACTTCATAGCCGTTCAAGCCGGGCAAGCCGATGTCGAGGAAGACGACCTCAGGATGAAACTCACCCACGACCTCGAGCGCCGCAGGGCCTGAATAGGCGACGCGCGTTTCGCAGCCGTTGTAGCGCAACAACATCGCCAAGCTCGCGGCGGCATCGGCATTGTCATCGACCACGAGGATGCGACGCGGAACATGGCCATTCGACTTCGCAACGCCGTCGCCGCTCGAGGCGTTCGCTCGCGCCATGCGTTTCTTTGCCAACGGCAAGCGAACGAGAAACGTGCTGCCTTTGCCGGGACCGAGACTTTCCGCGACGACCGATCCATCATGCATCTCGACCAACCGTTTGACGAGCGACAAGCCGATGCCCAATCCGCCTTGCGAGCGATCGATCGTTCGTCCAACTTGCGTGAAGAGATCGAACACTTTCGGCAGCATCTCGCTGGGAATGCCGACGCCCGAATCGTCGATCCGAATGACGACGTCGGTTCCGTCCTGAGCGGCGGAAAGCGCAACGCGTCCGCCGTCGGCCGTGTACTTGGCGGCATTATTCAAGAGATTGCTCAGTACTTGCGCCAGTCGCGTGAGATCGCCGAAGACGTAGAACTCTTCCGGCGGCAACGAGACCTTCAGTTCATGCCGCGCCGACTCGAACAACGGCAGGCTCGTTTCCAACGCCAAATCGATCACCTGTCGCAGTTCGACGTACTCGCGCCGCAGTTCCACTTTGCCGCGACTCACGCGCGAGACGTCGAGCAAGTCGTCGACCAAGCGCACCATGTGCTTGAGTTGTCGCTCCATCATGTCGCGCGCAGCCTTGCTTTGCTCCGCGTCGCCGGCGATCTTGAGAATCTCGAGTCCCGTTCGCACCGGAGCCAGAGGATTACGCAGCTCGTGCGCCAACGTCGCGAGGAACTCGTCTTTGCGACGATCTTGTTCGCGCAGCGAATCGTAGAGCCGCGCATTCTCGATTCCGACGGCCGCGATGGCGGCGAGTTGCACGAGTACCGCTTCGTCTTCTTCCGAAAATCCGCCAGACTGCTTGTCGGCCAGTTGCACGACGCCCAGAATCCGTCCGCCGTGGCTGACGAGCGGGGCCGCAAGGGCGCAACGCCGGGCCGCTTTCAGCTCGGTTGGTTCGGGTCGTCGCAGCAGTTCCGACTTTGTCCACCGCAGCGGCTTGTGCTTACGACTCACCTCGGCATAGATCGCCTCTTCGGTCGAACTAAACTCCTGGGGAGTTGTCGTGCGGTCTTCCGGTGCGATCGAGATCGCGCGGATGACTTGTCGATCGGCGGCTTCGAGCGTGATCGAAGTCACGGCCCGTTCGGCACCGATGATCGACCGCGCTTCTTCGGTCAGAATCCGCGCGATGCTTTCGGTCGACAACACGGCGTTCACCGAACGCGACGCCTCGGCGACGCGCGCCAAAAGTGTCGAGTGCCGCTTCTCGTCTTTCAGCAACCGCGCGATTTCATCCTCTTGCTGTTTGCGCTCGGTAATGTCGATACACGTGCCGATGTAGCCGGTGAATTC
>CAMCTH010000708.1 GCA_945877965.1 Planctomicrobium piriforme
CGAATCATCAGCACGATGCCGATCGATAACAGTGCGACCGCCGCAAACACTCCGAAGATCACGTTCAGCGGCACCTGCCGATCGCGCAACACGCCGAAGCCCCAATCGGCGAAGCCGCCGCAACTAATGCTCACCAAGTTCATGAAGCCGTAGCCGGTGGCGCGAAGTTCGGGCCGCACGATCTGGCAGAGGATCGGCATGTTATTGCAATCAAAGAAGCCCCAGCCGAGGCCGAACAACATCAAGAAGATGACGGCGGTGCCGAGGGACGCCGCATTGCCGACGCCGAACAGCGCCGGGAGAAAGAACGCCATGCCGAGCGCGCTGACAAAAATGCGGCCCCGATTCGACCGCTGCATTCCACGATCGGCCAGCCAGCCGCCGACTCCGACGCCGACGAGCGACGCGACCTGCACATACAACACGGCCGACACGCCGGCCTTTCCTTGGCCGAGGCCGAACTGCTCTCGCAAGATGTCGGGCATCCAATCTTTGACGACCCAACCGGCCAGTGCCGGGAGCGTGAAGTAAAGCACCAGCAACACAAAGTTGAAATTGCCGAAGAGTTCGCCGACGGCGGCGAGCGGCGACGGCTTGGCGGCTGCATCGGCACGACGCGGCGGATTATGGAGAAGCGCGAACAACGGGAAGGCGTAAATGATGCCGACGAGGCCGCAAACGTCGAACGCCCACCGCCAGCCGAGGCTCGGAGCGTCGGCCGCGTATCCGGCAAAGCCGCCGACGATAATGCCGGCGTAAATGCCCATCTGATGCAAACCGACGGCCCGCGATTGCGTAGGTCCGCGATGAAAGTCCGTGATTAGCGCCAACGCAGCCGGAATATAGAACGCCTCGCTGATCCCCATGACGGCCCGGGCTGCGACGAGTTGTGGAAACGAAGTGACATGCCCCGTCGCCCAAGTGACGGCAGACCAAACGAGCAAGCTGATGCAGATGACATGACGACGACTAACGCGGTCGGCGACATAACCACCGACGGGACTAAGAAACGCGTAAACCCACTTGAACGACCCGAGCACGATGCCCCAATGGGCCTTCGTCGCGATGTCCGGCAAGTCGGCGACCATCGACGACTTCATCGCGGCCAGCATTTGCCGATCGAGGTAATTCAGCAGTGCAACGGGAATGAGGAGCACGACCATGAGCCAAGCGAGCGACCACATGGGATCGCGCTCGGAGACTTCGCGGGTGGCTGTGTCGTGCGGGTGCGGCATGGCATTGATTGTCGGCTCGGCGTATAGTTGTGTCTTTCCATTTTATGCCCGAGACGATATTGAACATGCTATGAACTCCCCCTCGTCTCGCCGGCGTCCCCTTCGCGGCCTGCACCGTTCACAATCGGCTGAACAGGCGCTCGTCGGCGATGCCCTCGGCCTACCGTTGGTCAGACGCGTGGCGGTCATTCGCTCGCAATCGGCGTCGCGCATCACGTGGCACACGCACGATCAGTTCGAGGTCCTGTTCTTGCTCGAAGGAGCGACCTCCTACGAGTTTGCGGACGGTCGCACCGTCGAATTGCCCGGAGGACATTTTTTGATCGTTCCGCCCGGCGTGCGGCATCGCGGCCTACACGACGTGCGAAAGCCGGTGCAACTTTGCGGCATCATGTTCGATCCCCAAGCCAAGCAGGCGACTCGGCAATCGCCGTTTTCGCGTACCGATCTGGCTTGGATATCCCGCCGGTGTCGCCAAGGAGGAATGGAGGCACGGCGCTTAAGCCCGGAACTTCGTCGATTAGTCCGAACATTAAACCAGCAGGTGACGGCCAAGGAGGCACAGGACGCGGCGTCGGCGGCGCTTCGCTTGACGCTCTGTGCAACTCTTTTAGAAGCGGCGCGACAGCTCACGACCGTGGGAACGCAAGAGCCGACCCGGGCAGTGCAGATCGCGATCGACTACATGGAACGGCATCTCGCCGAACCGCTTCCGATGAACGCCGTAGCGCGGGCAGCGAACAGCAGCCGAGCCCGACTGTTCCACAACTTCAAAGACGCCACCGGCCTGACGCCGAACGATTACTTGCAGCGACTTCGGATCAGCCGCGCCCAAGACGCTCTCACCGCCTCCGCCGAGCCGATTACGGCGGTTGCGCTGCGATACGGCTTTGCCTCCAGTCAGTACTTCAGCACAGTTTTCCGAAAGTACACCGGCATCACGCCGCAACAATATCGTCGTCGTCACGGCCGACAGCTACTCAAACCGTCGTGATGTTGATCATCGCCGTCCCGCACGGAGGCCGTGCCGCACGAACCACTCGTGCACAGGTGGAGTGGAACGCGCGGCACGGCTCGGTCAGGCCGCTCTACTTCTTGCGGACGAGCTTCATCCCAGCGCACATCTCTTTGGCCGGCGCGCCGTTTTCCCAGCCGGTCCCTTCGATCTCCATGTGATCGGCATCGACGATCGTCAGCGTCGCTGCGTGCATGTGCTTATCCTTCTTCGGATCCAGATTGGCACCGCCGGCAAATTCGAAGCGAATCTGATTCGCCGGCGAATCCGTTGCCGCCTTCATTCGCGGTTGATTGCCGAGCACACAGTAGTGCGTCATCATCAAGTCGGAACCGTCGACCGTGTAGAGCGAGACCATCTCGTGCGGTTGGCCGGGGAAAATGGTCTCATGAACCGCGCTTCCTCCCGCCGTCAGCTTGATGACCGACACCACTGAGTCGGTCGCTTTGCCGTCCTTGTCGGCCGCAACCCACGTGCAGACCAGCGTTTTCATCTTCTCCAGACCCGCGTTCGTGGGTGCCGGCGGCAAAGCATGCTGATGCTTCTCTTCACCCTGAGCGGTCAGCGAAAGAGTCGCCAGAATCAAACCAACAACCAAACATGTTCGAGCCATGATCCGTTCTCCTCGACAAGCAGAAACTAAGTGAATCGAAAGTCGGACTCCAACACTTAGTCGAACGACCGTCGGGGAAATCGACGTTGATTTTCCAACTTTCGTAAATCGTTCGCACAGCTGACGTAATGCCCGTCCGAACAACGGGGTCGACATCGCCATGTCTGAGAGCACTGCCACTTAGTAATCCGCCACCGAGCCGTCTTTGAGCTTGGCTCCGGGCCAGCGATAGGTCTGCGGTTTGC
>CAMCTH010000709.1 GCA_945877965.1 Planctomicrobium piriforme
CGGCGGTGTGTGGCGCGAGGCCGAGCAGCAGCGCCAAGCGCAAGTCGCCCAGCAGTCGGCGCACGCCGACTCGGCCGCCGCTGTCACGCTCGATAACTCTACGCGGCTCAACGAGGCGTTCGAAGGGCAACAAAACGCCCGAGCGAAAAACGTCGTCTCGGGTCTGACCTTCAATTTCTCGTCGTCGCCGAACGGAAACGCAACGGTAACTTCCAGCGGGACCTTAGCCGTGGATGGTACGGGCCAATTCGACGCCGGTTGGCTCAACGGCAATCGGTTGGCGACCGACGGCAAGAAGCCGCTTCAAGAGAACGGCCGCGTGCAGCAGGCGGGGCAAAGTTTGAACCTTAATCAGCTCTATGTTCAGAATGGTCAGAACGCCCAACCGGCCGCGCCGCAAGTGCCGCTGACGAAGAGCGGCGAAGGAAAGTTTAGCTTGCCCCAATCCGAGCGCGACGCGCAGAAGCTCAACGATGCCGATGTCGTGCAACGCTATCAACGTCGGTTGGAAGAACAGTCGAAGCAGCAGGGAGACTTCAAGCGATCTCCGTCGCTCGACGGGCCCGCACCGCCGTCAAGCCGACCGACCGCGAGTCAACCCGTCGACGTCAGTGCCGCCAACGCCTTCGGTGCAGCCGCCCCCAAGATGACCGGCGCGAACACCTACTCGGGCGGAACGACGATTGCCGCCGGCGCGCTCATCACCGCACCGACTCCCGCCGGTGACTTCAACTCGCCGCCGGCCGACGGCTTGGGGCTCGTCGGCCTCGACGTGCAGATTCCGCAGCGCGGCGTCCTCTATCGTTTCACCACGCCGCTGGGCCAACCCGAGGTGTCGGCCATGCCGGTCGCCGCGCCGCTGCTGCAAGGCTTGCAACGCTTGCTGGGCGTGCTTGTCGCGTTGGTCGCACTGCGGATCGTCTGGCGGTTCTTCGCCGACGGCCGGCATACGACGTTAATTGGCAGCCGCAGCGGCGCACTCCTGCTCACCGCGGCCGGCTTATTAAGCATGGTGCTGTGGATGCTGCCGCTCATGGGCGCACTGCTGTTCGGCCTCGGCATCGTACTGTTGCTCCGTCGGCTCTTCGTCCCCGCCGCAGCGAGCCGGTAACTTACGGGCGGTCTTCACGGCGATGGAACGGCGAAAAAGCCCGACGTTTCGCACGTTCGCGGGGGGCGATTACTCCGGTAAATCCGTCGAATCGGCGGGATGTCGTTTCGCCCCGGCCAATTACAATGGAAAGGCGTTAACGGGTTCCATCTGCGGTCCGTAGGGTGTGCTTTGTGAAATCGCGATCTTGCCTGCGGTTGTTCGTGCTCGCGGCATTTTGTTTGTCGGGCGTTGCGCCGTCTTCGGCCGCGGCTGCGGAGCGGGAGTTCGTCGGCGTGTTGGCGTTGCTGCAAGAGAAGAGCGTCGCCGAGCAACTGCGGCTGACGGACGAACAGCGTCGGCAGCTGCTGGCTCTCATCGAACGTCGTGAAAGCGAAGTCTTAGAGACGGCCTTGTCGTTGCGGCAAGCGACGGCGGCCGAACGCGAAGCGAAGCTCGCGCCGTTCCGTCAAGCTTCCGAAGTCGAAGGTCTCAAACTTCTCGATCCGGCGCAGCGAGCGGCGCTCGAACAATTGCGTCTCCGCCGGGCCGGGGCCGAATCGCTCGGCGAGCCGGCCGTCGCGACGACGCTCAAACTCTCGGCCGAACAGATCCAAGCCCGCGATCAACTCCTGGCGGAACGTGCTGCCGCACTCGCTAAAGCAACCGGACAAGAACGCGAAGTACTCCGCGTCGCCTTCGAGCAGCGTCTGTTCGCGTTGTTGGCGCCCGATCAAAAGACGGCGTGGGAAACGGCGGCCGGGGCTGCGGTCGTGAACGTCGCCGAGGCGCCGCCGACGGCAACTTCACCGCCACCCGCCGTCGCCGGTGCAGCCGATCCGGCAACCGCCAAGACGACCGACGCGACCAAGACTGTCGCCGCACCGCGCCGCGGCGACGACGTCCGGCTCAAGTTCAACTTCCGCTTTCAACCGTGGGGCGAAGTGCTCGACTGGTTTGCCGAGCAAGCGGAGCTTTCGCTGCTAATGGACGCGCCGCCGCCGGGGACGTTGAACTACACCGATCCGCGGAGCTACACGCCGGCCGAAGCGCTCGACCTGATGAACGGCGTGTTGCTGACGAAGGGCTACACGCTCGTCCGTCGCGAGCGAATGTTGATCGTCGTGAATCTCGAAGACGGTATTCCGCCGAATCTCGTGTCGTTCGTGCAGGCCGAAAAGTTGGACGAACGGGGCGAATTTGAGCTCGTTACGACGTTATTCCCGATCGGCGTGCTGAATCCCGAGGACGTCGAATCGGAACTCCGCAAGTTGATGGGGCCGCAAGGCTCGGTCGTGGTGTTGCCGAAAGCTCGGCAAGTGCAGGCGACCGAGACGGCCGGCCGACTGCGCTTGATGCGCTCCGTGCTGGAAGCGTCGCAAGGGATGCAAGCCGCGACGACCGGCCCGATCCGCGCCTTTCAACCGGTGCACATTGCGGTCGAAGATGCGCTGCCGCTGCTCCGCCAATTGTTGAACATTCCCGACGACTCGAATGCCGATCCCGACGGCAATGTTCGGATCGCCGTTGATCCTCTGACGGGCAAGCTGCTCGTCAGCGGCAAGCCGGATCGTGTCAATCAGGTCGCCGAGATCATGAAGGCGATCGACGTTCCGACGCCCACGACGACGGTCGCGGTCGTGGAAGAGCCGCAGTTAGAAGTGTATGAAGCCGGCGCGATTGATCCCGCGACGGCCTTAGCGGTGTTGCAGACTTTGCTGGCCGGCTATCCCGATGTTCGCCTGACGACCGACGCGCAAACCGGCAAGCTCGTCGCGCTGGCGCGACCGACGCAACATGCCACGATTCGCGCCACGCTGGCGCAACTGCAACGCGAAGGTCGGCTGGTCGACGTCGTACAACTGCAACGCGTCGATCCGCAACTGGCCATGCAGGCGATCGGCAAGTTGTTCGGCGGAGCAGGGGCGACGGCCGGCGCGCCGCAGATCGAGGTCGACCCGCTGACGCGACAACTCATCCTTCGCGGGACGGCGAGCCAGTTGGCGCAGATCCG
>CAMCTH010000710.1 GCA_945877965.1 Planctomicrobium piriforme
GCTAAAGCTCTGCACGAAACGGGTCCACTCGGCCCGCGTGACTTTGCCGTCGGCGTCTCCGTCGAGCGGTTGCAGCGTGACCGGCACCGCGGCCGGCGTCGGCGGCGGAGCGGTTTGGGCCGCGACCTGCGCCAAGGGCAGCAGTGCGACGGCCAACACGATGTTGAACGGCAGAAACGGCGCGAACCGAGGCGGCAAGATATGAGATCGGTCAGACATGTCGCGGACCCTCCGAGAAGGGAGGAAATGGAGATGGGTTGCTCCATTAAACACCGCTTACGCGAAGTCGGCCAAGATTTTTTCGCCGCGACGGACCCCCGATTGGGAGTCGGAGGGAATCGGGCTACCTTCGTCGCGCAAATTCCCGGCGACGCCGCCGAGCGCCTGTTGCTAGGATAATTGGTGTTCGGGCCCGATTCGGCCGACGGTTTATTGACGTCGCGAACTTTTTCGCAAACCTGAATCGAGGTGGTCTGATGACACGCTGGATTTTCTCCGCGGCCGTGGCGTTGTCGGTCGGCATCACGTCCTGGTCTGCGGCGGCTCCGCCGACTGAGGGTGCTGCGGGGACGTTTCTGATTCGCTCGCCGGCGGCGCTGTTCGTCTTTCGCGTCGATCCGTGGTCTGAAGGGATTCAGCAAATTCGCGGCGTAGGTCGGGCGACGATCGAGGCGGACGATCCGGCCGACGTTTACTTTGAAATCTTGGGGACGTATCGCCCCGGCGCGGAACACGAAACCGGCGGCGTACTAGTGTATCGCGGGCTCGAAACGCAAGCGGTGCCGTGGCGTGGCGGATTTGACGCCAAGCAAGGACAGTTCCAATGGACCGCGACGGTCGGTGAACGGAAGCTCCCCTTGCCGACCGTGGCGGCGTACGACGCGAAGGCCGCGGCCAAGCCGGCGACGGCGATGTTCAACAAGATTGCGAAAGCCGACGAACTTCACGGCCGCGACGGCGAACTCGATTTCGGCAAAGTCATCGGGCTCATCGTGGAACATTTACCCGACGCACCGACTCCACCGCTGGCGCCGACCGCTCCGGCGAATCCGGCGCGCGAGCCGACTCCGACCACAGATGACATCCTCATTATCCAAGCGATTACCGACATGGGGGCGGGAAAGGAACAGAGCGGCGGGGGAGTCAGGCCCAAGGATATATTAACGCATGTGCTCGGCGACAAGGATAATGCGGTTCGCAGGCGCCGCGAGTATCCGCCGCTCGATCCGCCGCGGGTCGTCAAGACGCTCACGAAGCCCGGCGCCTCGGCCCCCGACTCAACGACGTCGACACCCGCCGCGCCGCAGTCGCCGCTCAAGATGGTTCCCAACGTCGTCGGGACGAAGTTCGAAGATGCGGTGGGCGTTTTGTTTAATGCGGGCCTCTATCCGAATTCGGTCGATTGCCTAGGACCGGCGAAAGACCCGGCGCAGGCCGAACGAGTTGTGTCGCAAACGCCCGCCGCCGGATCGCCCTTCCCGGTCGATGGCAACGTGCGATTGCAATGGTACGCGCCGTTAGAACGTCCGCCGGGCCTGGCCGACGGCTTTCTGCCTACCGACGGCCCGAAGGTCGATCTCCGGTTCGTCGAATCTGGAATCGCCGCGAACGGGCGCGCTATCGGCAAATCAGGGATTGCGCCGAAAGAAATCTTCGCTTGGAGCATCATCAAAATGGATGAACCGTCGTTGCAAGCGTCGACGAAGGACACGCGCGAGCACCTCATCAAGATGATGGCCGAAGTCAAGGGGAGCGACGTGGTCATCGTCGACATAACGGTGCGACGCAACAACCCCGGCGACATCGCTTTTGAATACTCGTCGCACCCGGTGTTCAACGGAGAGGAATACGAGACGACTTACCATCACCGCATCGTCGAATATCGCGGCTTCGTGATCGCCTACTATCACAACCGGAAAGGCTTGAATCAGCCCTTGGCCGCCGTGGCCGACACGGTGCTGGAAAACTCGCGCAGATTGATCGATCTGCGGTTTCCGAAGTAATCGTTGCCGCCCAGCAACGGGACGTTACGCCAGCAGCTTCGGCACGACGTGTCCGGCGACGTCCGTCAGGCGGAAGTTGCGGCCTTGGAATTTGTACGTCAGCTTCAGGTGGTCGAGGCCGAGCAGGTGGAGCATCGTCGCTTGCAGGTCGTGCACATGCACGGCGTCTTCGACGACGTTGTAGCCGATCTCGTCCGTCTTCCCGACGACCTGCCCCGCCTTCACACCGCCGCCGGCGAGCCACATGCTGTACGCATCGACGTGGTGATCGCGGCCGACCAAGTCGCGCGGTTCCCCCATCGGCGTCCGCCCGAACTCGCCGCCCCAGACGACGAGAGTGTCTTTCAACAGACCGCGTTGCTTGAGGTCCTTGATGAGTGCGGCGGCCGGCTGATCGACCTGCTTGCAGATGTCGGTCAGCGGCTCGCCGAGGTGAGTCGCCTTGTTGCCGTGATGATCCCAATCGGTGTGATAGAGTTGCACGAACCGAACGCCCCGCTCGACCAACCGTCGCGCGAGCAGGCAGTTGTTGGCAAACGACGTTTTGCCGGCCTCGGCGCCGTACATCGCCAAAGTCTCGGGCGTTTCGTCCGACAGGTCCATCAACTCCGGCGCACTCGTCTGCATTCGCGAGGCCATTTCGTAGGCCGCAATGCGGGTCGCGATCTCCGGATCGCCGACGTCGTCGAGATGCGCGGCGTTCAGATCGCGCACCGCGGCGAAGAAGTCTTTCTGTCGTGCGGCATCGACCCCGGCGGGGTTGCTCAGATTCAAGATCGGTTCGGGGCCCGAGAGGAACGGCACCCCTTGGTAGGTCGTCGGCAAGAAGCCCGAGGCCCATAACGCCGAACCGCCGCGCGGACCGCGGGGACCCGATTGCAGCACGACGAAGCCCGGCAAGTCGTTCGATTCGCTGCCGATGCCGTACGTGACCCACGAGCCGAAGCTCGGGCGACCGCTGAACTGCGGGAAGCCGCTGTTCAGGAACAGCTTGGCCGGCCCGTGATTGAAGACGTCGGTCTTCATGCCGCGGATAAGCGTGATGTCGTCGGCGACGCTGCCGAGGTGCGGCAACGATTCGCCG
>CAMCTH010000711.1 GCA_945877965.1 Planctomicrobium piriforme
TGATCTGCAAATTCAAACAGGGGCGCATGGGCTGGCACTTGTTCTGTCTTAAGTTCCCGATCTTCGGGCAGATCATCGAGAAGAACATCGTCGCCCGAACGAGTCGAACGCTCGGCACGTTGGTATCCAGCGGCGTGCCGATTTTGGAAGCGTTGAACATTACGCGCGAAACGTGCGGCAACGCCGTGTTCGAGACGATGTTCTCGAAGATTTACGACTCGATTCGCGAAGGTGAGTCGATCGCCAAGCCGATGCGGGAATATTCGAAGACGAAGTTCAACCTGATCGCCGCCGGGTTCTGGTTCTTCTTCGTGCCGATCGTCGGCGTGCTGATCTACATGACCCGCGCGACGCAGCGGATCGTCGACGACTTGGTCGTCAACATGGTCGACGTGGGCGAAGAGACCGGCGAGTTGGACCAGATGTTGTACAAGGTGGCCGACAACTACGACGAAGAAGTCGCGGTGTTGACCGAGAGCTTGGTCAGCTTGTTGGAACCGTTGTTGATCGTCGTGCTCGGCGGCATCGTCGGGTTCATCGTCATTGCGCTGTTCCTGCCGTTGGTCGCCCTGATTCAGAAACTTACGTAACGCCGGTGGATCGTGCAGATTGAGATCGCGCGGGTCCTAGATCATCGAGAGTTAAGGAGTTCGAGCTATATGATGCAACGCATGCACGTCCGCACCCGCGTCGGCTTCACGCTGATTGAAATGCTCATCGTCATCACGATCATCGGCATGCTGATGGCGCTGAGCAGCTTCGCCGTCTGGAAGGTAATTCAGAGCGCGAAGCAGGCGAAGATTCACGTTGAAATTGAGCAGATGGCGCAATCTATGGTCTCCTACAAGCAGGACCGGATTCAGTATCCGCCATGCATGGGGACCATTTCGATCACGGATCGGAAGATGGGGTTTTTGCGGCACATCTCGTTGGCGTTCGCCAATGCAAATTACGGCACGACGGCGGCCAATTTCGATGCACTGCGAAACCGGATTATGACCGCGACGACTCCCACCAATTGGAACTACAACTACCAAAATGCGAGCGGCTCCGTTGCTCAGCTAGATCTCCACACTCTCGATCAGGCAGAGGCTTTGGTATTCTGGCTCGGCGGCTTTCCGACTCCCTACAAAGGGACGTCGCCCGTCGCGGGGCGCAGGCTGTTCGGTTTTCATTCCGATGACGACAACCCATTCAAGCGCGATGCCTTCGAAGGGACGACGCCGCTGCAGTTTCGCACCGATCTGCGCTACTCGTTTGAAGAAACACGTCTGGTCGACAACGACGGCGACGGCTGGTTGGAATACCTGCCGAGCGCGCAGCGTTTCGGCGAGGCGAACGCGCCGTTCGTCTATTTCGACGCCGACACCTACGGTCTGAGCACGAATACGACGGCGACCGCCTGGCTGCACTACGGCTATCCGCGGCCCGACAACAACGGCACGGTTTCTCCGGCCGCGAAGGACTTGGCGTCGCGATACGGCATCGCTTCGCCGATGGCGACCTACATGGACGCCGCCAAGGCGAATCCGGTGCGGTGGGCCAAGCCGACCGATTTCCAGATCATTTGCGCGGGGCTCGACGGTCTCTACTGCGGCGGCATCGATGGAAGCGGCACCCTTTCGAGCCAACAGCGAACGCCGATCTTCCCCAACGGCGTCGTCTTCTCCGGCGCCAAGATGGACACGCAAGGATATTACACGCGCGAAGATCTTGATAACCAAACGAACCTGTCGAGCAAAACGCTCGAAGGGGCTCGCGGCGAAGCCCAGTAATGTCGCGAGAAACCGTTATGAGGCACCGTTCCGCCATGAAACGTACTTTGCAGACGCACGACGTCCGGCGCGGTTTCACGCTCGTCGAATTGATGGCGGTGATCATCATCATCGGCATCTTGTCGTCGATCTTGATCGGCGCGTTGCAGTCGGCCGAGCAGCGCTCGAAGCAAGCCCGCACCAAGTCGCTCATCATGAAGATGAACAACATGCTGATGGCGCGGTGGGATTCGTATCGCACGCTCCGTTTGCCGATCGCCTCGGTGACCGCCGCCGACGGCAAGCAGTACGACGCGAAAGACGAAACGCAGCGTTTCCGGCAGAACGTCGCTCGGCGGCGGATGTTCGCCTTGCGCGAATTGGTGCGGATGGAAATGCCGGATCGCTACGAGGACCTGAAGTTCCCGCCGACCGTGTTGGTCCAGCCGGGTTCCTCGGGCTCGAACGGCAAGCCGAAGCCGGTCCGGCCGTACTTGTGGAACACCTATCGTCGCAAGATTCAGCTCTCGCAAGCCGCCAGTCCGTTGTTTCGGACGATCTCGGCAGACGCTTACCTGACGAAGATCGCGCAAGACTATGAATCGGCCGAGTGTCTGTATTTGATCATGACCTCGGGCGTTGACGATTCGAGTATGGCCGTCGAGCATTTCAAGGCCGGCGATGCGGGCGACAAAGACGGCGACGGCATGATGGAGTTTCGCGACGCCTGGGGGAATCCGATCGAGTTTCTTCGCTGGGCGCCGGGCTTTTTCTCGCCGATGCAGCCGAAGTATCGCTATGCCAACGGCGATCCTCGCTACAACGTCTTTCACAACACGCAGCCGAAGGACCCCGACGATCCGAGTTACCGGATCAGTCGCTGGCAACTCAAGATCGACAAGGTCGGCGCGACGAACAACACCGTCGTCGATCGGCTCATCGTGATCGATCAGGACGATCCGTTTAATGCGATGCGCGTCGGCCCGACGGCGGAACCGGTAACCGGACAGCGGGGTAATTCGACCCGCTGGGTTCCCGGCATGCAAACGCCGGAATACGGCTTCTTGCTGATGCCGCTGATCTACTCGCCGGGACGCGATTACAAGGGGGGGCTGAATACGTGCCGCCTACAAGACGGCTACAACGCCGTCGGACATCCGTTGTACGGCAACCTTTCACCGAGCGATCCGTACAATAAGTACGAAGCGCCGTCGAGCAACGGCCCGCGGTTCCGCGGCGAGTCGACGAACGAAGGGCATGAGTTCGACAACATTCACAATCAAGAACTGAACTCCTAACTGCGAAGCGACGGGTAGCGACGATGTCGAAGCT
>CAMCTH010000712.1 GCA_945877965.1 Planctomicrobium piriforme
TGAAAAGTACGAGTAACCGCCGCCGATGAACACCGCTCACCAGCATCTCACCGAAACCGCGCAGGCCCCGTCGAACGACGTCGGCAACCTGACGCCGTCGCAGATCGGCATGCTCGCGTTCCTCGTTTCCGAAGTCGCCTTCTTCAGCACGCTGATCGTCGCCTATCTCACGTTCGTGGGTCGCGACCGCAGCGGTCCGACGCCGGCCGAGGCGTTGTCGCTGCCGCTGGCGCTCGTGTCGACGATGTTTCTCTTCGCGAGCAGCTTCACCCTTCACCGAGCCGAGCAACTTCTGCATCGCGGCTCGCGCCGTGGCTTTCACGTCTGGTGGGGTCTCACGATCCTGCTCGGCGCGATCTTCCTCGTCGGCACCGCCTACGAATGGAGCGAACTGATTCGCGTTCATGGGCTGACAATCTCGGCGAACCTCTTCGGCTCAACGTATTACACGCTCGTCGGTTTTCACGGTGTGCACGTCGGTTGCGGTTTGCTGGCGATGTCGGTCGTGTTGGGGCTGTCGCTGCGCGATCGAATCGGCACACAACCCGGCGGCGGCATCGAGTTGGTCGGCTGGTACTGGCATTTCGTCGATGCCGTGTGGGCCGTGGTGTTCAGCGTCGTTTATCTCTGGGGACGTTAACGAACCGTGACGGACGAATCCGCTTCCTCCACCGCCGCCGAGCCCGCGCCGCATACCGACGGCGTCGAGTTGCCGCAGCCGACCGCCGCACCGCTGACGACCGCCGTCGGCTTGGCCCTCGCGTCGTTGGGCATGGCCTGGGGGACGCCGTTCATCGCTGCCGGCGGCGTGCTGTTCTTCGTCGGCATCGGGCTCTGGGTCGGCGAGTTGCTTCCCGGCCGCGGACACTTGCACGAGCCGCTCGTCGCGCCGGAAGCGCGCCCCGCGAAGATCGCAGCCCCACTCGGGCGCGTCGATCGCTTGCGAGAAGGCTCGCCCGGCTATCGCTTCCGCTTGCCGGAAAAAATCCACCCGATCTCGGCGGGGATCAAAGGGGGGATCGTCGGCGGACTGCTGATGCCGATTCCCGCGCTCGCCTATGGACTGCTCAGCGGCCACGGCCTGTGGTACACGGCCAACCTGCTTACGGGCCTCGTGCTCCCCGGCGTCGGCGCGATGACGGAAGCACAACTCGAGCAGTTCGATCCGACGTTGCTCATCGCCGCGACTCTCATCCACGTGACCGTCTCGCTTACCGTCGGACTCATCTACGGCGTGCTGCTGCCGACGTTGCCGAACATTCCGAAGCCGTTGGCGTGGGGTGGACTGCTGATGCCGATCTTATGGTCGAGCGTCAGCTTCTTTGCGATGGGCCTCGCCAACCCGCTCCTGTCGCGGCGCGTCGATTGGGCATGGTTCGTCTTTTCACAATTCATCTTCGGCGTCGCG
This sequence comes from Planctomicrobium piriforme, assembly GCA_945877965.1. Lineage (GTDB taxonomy): Bacteria > Planctomycetota > Planctomycetia > Pirellulales > PNKZ01 > CAMCTH01. Next base: position 1,409 of record CAMCTH010000712.1, read on the forward strand.
GCGGCGTGGGCCGTGCATGTGCAACGTCGCCGTCGTCCGCTCGCAGCGGGTGCAGTCGGCGGCTTGGTCGGGGGAATGTTGATGCCCCTTCCCGCCATGCTTTGGGCCATGCTGACCGAGCGGACGATTTGGTATCCTGCCAACCTGCTGGCGGCGATCGTCTATCCTGAGATGCGGACGCTGCCACAGGCCGACCTGCAGGCGTTTCGCGCCGACTGGCTGCTGGCCGCCATCGCCATCCACTTGGCGATTTCGATCAGCTTTGGACTCGTCTACGGCGCGCTCCTGCAGCGCGTTCGGCCCATCTCCAAAGCGTTCGCTTGGGGCGGCCTCGTCTTGCCGCTGGCGTGGACCGGCGTGAGCTACGGCCTGATGGGGATCGTCAATCCGGTGCTGCAAGAGCGCGTCGACTGGCCCTGGTTCATCGCCTCGCAGTTCGTCTTTGGCGTGATCGCGGCGATCGTCGTCGACCGCAGCGAGATGGTGTACATCGCGCCCGCCGGACGGAGCGAGGCTGACGGGCCGACGACCGAGGCACCGAAGAACGAGCGGCCTTCGTCATGAACAAACCATTACACGTTCGCTCACGCGCCGCGTTCGGTTGGTTAGTCGCCGTCATCATCGGCTGCGATCTGCCCGGCGCGCCGAACCCGGCCGATCGCCCCGTGCCGCCGCAAGAGGTCCAGGACTTCGCGCTCTTGTTTCAACGCAACTGCGCGGGCTGCCACGGAGTCGACGGCAAGCTAGGGCCCGCCCCGCCGCTCAACGATCCGCTCTTCCTCGCGATCGTCCCCGACGCCGAACTTTTGAAAGTCGTGCGCGACGGACGCCGCGGCACGCCGATGCCCGGCTTTGCACCGTCGACTGGCGGCCCGCTGACCGACGAACAGGCGCAAATCATAGCCGCGGGAATCAAGACACACTGGCCCCATCCTAATCCCGCTGCTGCGAACGTGACGACTCCGCCGCAGTACGCCGTCGGCGCAGGGAACGTCGAGCGAGGCCGCACCGTCTTTGCCGAGGCGTGCGCCGAATGCCACGGCGCAAAAGGCGAAGGGGGCTCGCAGGCCGGCGCGATCCACGACCCGGCGCTCCTCTCGCTCCTGAGCGACCAAGCTTTGCGACGGATCATCATCACCGGCCGACCCGATCTGTATATGCCCGACTACGCCGGCGTCGACGGCCGCGCCGACGATTTTCAACCGCTGACGTCGGCAGAGATCGACGACCTTGTCGCACTGCTCGCCGAGTGGCGCAAAGAAGCCGCCGCACAACCGACCCTCGCCGGAACGCCCGACTCCGTTTGATTCCCTTCACGACATCGCACATATGCAACCCGAACCCACTTCACCACCGCCGTTCGACCTGCTTCCAGGCCGCCGTACGTTTTTCGGCTGGCTGACGTACGCGACCGGTGCGACGGCCACCGCGATCGCCGGCTTGCCGCTCGTGCGATACTTCGTCGGCACGCCTCGGCCGGAAGTGAAATGGGTCGAACTCGGCGCGGTCGAAACGTTTCCGCTCGACGAGACGCGGATGGTCACTTTCGAAAATCCGCTGCGGCAACCGTGGGACGGCGCAGCCGCACACACGGGCGTCTTTGTCCGCTTCGAAGGCCAAGACGCCGCGAAGCAACCGAAGTTCCGCATCCTCGCCGTGAATTGCACCCATCTCGGT
>CAMCTH010000713.1 GCA_945877965.1 Planctomicrobium piriforme
CGCCCGCAGTGAGGATGACGAACGCGAGGATTTGCCACCAGACCGAGACCCGATCGCCCGCATCGATTCGCAAATCAATGGCGTAGATCAGCAGGAAGGCCGCCACGGTCAGGTACATGCCGATGCCGACTTTGCGCAACGGCGTGAGCGTGAAGAACCGATTGACCAAGGGATAGATCAGGTAGTTGAACGTCGGAATCAACAGCATGATGAGCAGCGGATTGACGGCCTGGACCGATTCGGCGCTCACTTCATCACCGACGTTGAGTAGTCCCAAAGAAAAGATTTGCAAGATCCGTGAGAGGAGCGGCGAGTTTCGATCGAGGTCTTCCGCCTGGGCGACCCAAGAGGTGCTCGTCTGATCGTACAGGCACCAGAAGAAGGCGACGAACAGATAGAGTAGGCCCAGTCGCAGGATGACGCCGAGTCCTTCGCGGCTGAAAGAATCGCGAATGAATTGAGTTCCGCCGGCGGGAATGTGCGCGAATTTGTTACGGCCAATCCAGAAGACGATCGTGGCCAGCAGCATCAGGACGCCGGGTAGCGCGAACGCCAGCGAGGCGGAACTGACGTCGGCCGGAATCCACTCGGCGAAGCGTCCTTTGCGATTCAAGATCGCCGGGGTGATGAGCGTGGAATAGAACGCGCCGAAGTTGATCGCGAAGTAGAACCAGCCGTAGACCTTCGGCAGCAGATGTTTGTTACGCTCGCCGAATTGATCGCCGACGTGGGCCGACACGCACGGCTTAATCCCCCCTGCTCCGACGGCGATGAGTGACAAGCCGAGCAGCAGCCCCGTGCGCGTTTCGTCGAGCGAGAGCATGAGATGGCCGACGCAGTAGACGAGCGACAGCCAAACGATCGTTCGATACTTGCCGAAGAACCCGTCGGCCACGAGCGCTCCGATCAGCGGAAAGAAATAGACCGCGGAGTAAAACGTATGGGCGTAGGCGGTCGCTTCGTGTTCCTGCATAACGTCGGGATTGCCTGCCGAGTCGAGCAGGAACTTAGTCATGAAGGGATAGAGGACCGTTCGCATCCCGTAGTAGCTAAAGCGTTCGGCGGCTTCGTTGCCGACGATGTAGGGGATGCCGGCCGGCATCGTGCTGATCGGCTCGGGCGACGTGCGGTACGACGTGGCAGACATCAGGTGAGAGTCCTTTCCTCAGAGTCGCGGTCGGTCGAAGACGTCGATCCCCTGCGGCGATCGAGCAGGGGTAGTTTCGTCTCCGTCGCGGCGCGGAGCAAGTGCCGATCGACTTCCGGCAGTTGACCGTCCAAGGTCGTTCAGGCTGCGAACCACGGCACGATTCGTCGGCGAAGTGCAGCAAGTCGGCGACGTCGCTTGTTCACGGCCGATGCAGATAGGAAATGCGAGCGGCCCCGACGATCTCGAAGAATCGCCGGGGCCGCTCTGATTTCGTTTCGTGATCGAGTCGCTGCGGAGGCGGCGACGGAGACGAGCTTAGTCCCACCACCACTGGCCGGGCTTGAGTTGGCTGGTGACGACATCCTTCTTGGCCGCAGCGGTTTGGCCCTTGTCGTCGGCCAGAAGATTCTCGGGCTTCAGGGCTTGGCGAGCCTGGATCGTGACGCCGCCGGCGACGGGCGTGAGCAAGCGGTTCCCTTTCCAAAGGCTGGTGACGACGGTGTCGACCTGCAGCGGGGCACGCTGCGTTTGGATCGGGAAGCGTCCTTCGTTGAGGAACAGTCCGGCGGTCCAACCGGCTTGGCCGTAGAGGTCGTGCTTCTGAATGAAGGCGGCGGCGATCGTCAGGTCGATCAGGTTGCGGAGTTGGGCATAGACCGGCTTGCGCTGCGAGATCTCGTCGTACTTCTGCGTGAAGCTAGTGGTGAAGGCGAGGCTGGCGCCGTTGGTCGTCGCGGCGGCGGCGCGGCTGCCGTCACTTTGGACGACTTCGTTCTCTCCGACGAGCTTGACCCCCTTGCCGACCATTTCCAGCGCGAGGTTGTCTTCCGTCGTGCGGAGACATTGATAGTCGGGGACGAAATACCAGCGGATCAGCGCGTTGCGAGCAATCGAGGTGGTCGCTCGCTGAATGAAGGTCGTCATTTTTACTTCGGGATTTTCCAGACCGATCGCGATCAGCTTCATGCGGTAATCGGCTTCGACCAGGACTTGTGCGAAGTGCGTATCGGGCGCGACGCCCAAGACGCGAACCTTTTGCAGGCCGAGATTCGTTCGCAAGCCGTCGACGATGAATTGCGTGTCGTTGGGCGTGGCGCGACCGCCGATCTGACGCAGGAAGTCCTGCATCTTGGCGAGGCCTTCTTGCGTCGGGTCGATCGAACAGCCGACGATCGGGCCGTTCTTTTGACCCGGTGCATAAACACGCAAGGCGGCGACGAGATCTTGGAGTTCGAGCATCGGGCGGCCGGACTGCAGGCCGACGGTGCGACCGGAGAGATCTTGGACCCAGCCTTCGGCCGGTCCGGCCAAGACGATGTCGTTGGTTTCGGGATAGCAGAATACGTACTGCACGCGCGTGAGTCCGGCGAGATAGTTCATCTCATCGGTGAGCTTTCCGCCTGCGGCGAGCTTGGCTTCGATCGCTTGCTCGAGTCGGTTGAGCGAGATCTTGCGGAGCGCACTCGGCTTGGCGACGTCGGCCGCGAGCGAACCCTTGGCCTGTGCGACGCGCTCCCTCATCAGCAGTCCGCCGATGTCCTGAATCACCCGCGTGCGCAAGACGCCGTCCGGGTCGATCACGATACCTGCCTGACCCCCTTGCCCTTGGTTGGTGGGCGGTCCGCCGGTACCGGTTTGCGCGAAGGCGCGCGAGGCAAACTCGCCGGAAGCATCGGCAAACATCAGGCCTGCGATGATCGACAGCGTGAGGAACGCCGGTCGGAAATGCGAGCGAGCGGAACGGTGGATCATCGGACGAGGTCCTTTCTTGAGCCTTGCGCGAATGCAGCGGCGACGAACGCAGACGTGATGGGGGCCGGTCTGGCTGTAGGATTATGAGATAATCTGCCTACCTGCGGCCAAACGAAACAGCCAAGTTGAGTGTAATTGGCAGTTTGGGCGGATCAAGAAATTCTCAACGACCCGGTTGAG
>CAMCTH010000714.1 GCA_945877965.1 Planctomicrobium piriforme
CGAGCACGGTCGACCGCCAAGTTTCGCGTTACTTCGACTGATGCGGGACGCTATCAAGTTCACGCCTCCGCGTTGCCGACGGCGTATCCTTGCGGTTTGCAGTGGGTCCGAGACGAAGGCGTAGCCTCACTCCCGCTCACCGCGGAGCCACAATCACTCGTCCCAGCACAGCACTGCTTCACACCCCTGCAGCGAGACGATCTGCCGCGTCCGATCCGTTGCGAGTTTCCCCGCGGTTGGAAAGATCGACTTCGTCGCGTTCTCGATTGGGAATATGTCACGCCGGTCGACGAGATCGACGTGAGCCGCTGGCGCGGACGAGTCAAACGATCGTTGCGCCGCTGGAAAGCGAGGGCGGCATGATCCAACTCGCTCAGCGTGCGCCGACCGGGACGGTCTCACCGGCAACGGACAGGGCAACTCCACGGACTGCCGCACTTCGCGTTCGCAGCGTCGCTCGATTCGATGCGCTCACGGCTCGCGGCGGCGGCGAGATCCAACAAGCGTCGACCGAACGCGGCCTCGGCGATCTCGGCATCGATGCTCGGCCGTGGCGTCCGTGGGAAGAAACGCTCTCGCACCACGACATCGTCCACGTGTACGGGAGTCGTCCGGAGTTGTTGCCGCTGATGGAAGCGGCGAAGCAACAAGGGGCGCGTATCGCGCTTTCGCCGATCGCTTGGTTCGATTGGAAAAACATCTGGCGCGAGTCGGGCACGATCGTGCAGCGCGTCGGGGCGACGACTCGTTATGCTTTGCGCTGGGCCGTGCCGCAGATACCTTCGTGGCGGCGCCGACTCTATCATTCTGCCGATTTGCTGCTGCCGAATTCCCAAGCGGAAGCCGAGCAGTTGATGCGTCTTTTTCAGATCCCGCCGCACAAGATTCGGATCGTGCCCAACGGCGTCGACGATCGCTTCGCCGCTGCGACGCCGACGCTGTTTGAAGCGCGGTTTGGGTTACGCGATTTCGTGTTCTGTCCCGGTCGGATCGAACCGCGCAAGAATCAACTGGAACTCATTCAAGCGCTCGCCGGAAGCGAACGAACCCTCGTGATTGCCGGCGACGTCGTTCTCGGCTGTTGCGACTATGCCGAAGCCTGTCGTCGCGCGGCCGGGCGTAACGTGCACTTCATTGGGCGACTCGATCACGATGACCCGCTGCTGGCGTCGGCGTATGCCGCGGCGGCCTGCGTCGCGCTCGTCGGTTGGTACGAAACGCCCGGCTTGGCGGCTTTGGAAGGAGCGGCGACCGGAACGCCGCTCGTCGTCCCACGCGGCGGTTCGGCACAGGAGTATTTCGGTCCGTGGGCCGAGTATGTGTCGCCGGGAAACGTTTGTCGCTTGCGTGCTGCAATCGAAACGGCGGCGCAACGACCGCGGAGTCCGGAGTTGGCGACCTTGGTAACACAGAACTTCTCTTGGCAGCGCGTGGCCGAAACAACGAGGGAGGCCTATGACGCCCTCCTCTAAGTCTCCGTCGCAACCGCGATACCGGTTCGTTCGCAAGCATTGGCATTGGTTGTTTGCCGTGATCGACGCGATCGGCGAGTTCCTCGCGCGGACTGTCGCCAAAATCCGCCGTCGTCCGCCGACTCTGCTCAAAGACGGAGACGTCCGGCGCGTGCTGCTCGTGCAACTGGATCATTTTGGCGACGCCGTCATGACGACGTCGCTGCTCCCGGGGCTGCGCGATCGCTTCCCGCAAGCGACGATCGACGTTCTCTGCGCGCCTTGGAACCAAGAGATTTTTACGCGACGGGAAGTCGCTCGCATTTACATCAGCCGCTGGAATCGTTTCAACCGCAAGTTGGGGTGGCTCTGGCCAACGTCGACTTTCTACTGGGGCTGGAAGCTGCGCGGCCGCAAGTACGATGTGGCCATCGACGTTCGTGGCGAATTCTCGGTAGCTCTCGTCATGGCATTCTGCGGCGCAAAACGCCGCGTCGGCTGGCCCTGCGCCGGCGGCGGATTCTTGTTCACCGATCGAGTCGACTACGTCGCGGGACGGCACGAAGTCGAGTCCCGCCATGCGATTTTGCGAGCACTCGGCAGCCCCACGCGCACCATCGCACCACCGTCGTTCACACCGTCGCCCGCGGCCGATCGCTTTGTCACGCACATGCTCGGCGAGTTTCTGCAAGGGGATCGGCCGCTGTTGGTGATGCACATCGGAGCCGGGACGTCGGCGAAGCGTTGGCCGCCGGAATACTGGCGCGAATTGATCGGCCGCGTCGTCATTGAATTTGATGCCCGAGTGGTTCTCGTCGGGAGTGCGGGCGAAACGGAAACTGCCCGCGCCGTGACGCAGGATCAGTTCTGGCCCGGCTTGATGGACTGGACCGGACGTCTCACGATCGACCAGTTAGCCGCTTTGCTGCGTCGCGCGGAAGCGATGATCGGCGCCGACAGCGGCCCGGCTCATCTTGCGGCGGCCGTGGAGACCGAGGTGGTCGTACTCTTCAGCGGCACCAACGACGCGAAGCAGTGGCGACCGTGGGGCGAGCGCGTGCAAGTGCTTCAACACGGCGTTCCTTGCTCTCCGTGCTACCTACCGAAGTGCCGCTTTGTCGATCATCCTTGCTTGCGTGGCCTTATGCCCGAGATGGTGATCGACGCGTTGCAAACGATACTGGACGGCCCCGCCATTTTGCCGATGCTGCAAACGACGAGCCGCCTCGGACATTCGGGAGAAAACCGATGATCGCTCCGTTGCGTGAAGATCCGACGCCGCAAACCGCACCACGCCCGCATCCTGCCGGCATGCGCCGCGCCCGGAAATGGATCGTTCGCACCTTGCTCACCGTCCATTCCGCGGAACCGCCAACGCAACCGGACAAGCAGAAAGCGTGGCTCGCAGCGACCTGGATCTCGATCGTCGCCGCGGCATTCCTAGGGCATCTGCTGTTAGACTACTGGCGCTCGCGCTAACGGAACGCCATGAACTGGTTGCTGATACTGAAATCGACGGCGGTCTTTGCCTTGCTGGCGACGGCGACGATCGGCGTCGGCGCTCCGATTGCCCGTTGGCTCGCCGTCCGCACCACGGATCGCATCTCGCGTCTCGTCTGGGAAGCTTCCC
>CAMCTH010000715.1 GCA_945877965.1 Planctomicrobium piriforme
ATGGGCGACAGCACCGACGACCTGATCGAGTTGGCTCAGCAGATCTCCGATAGCCCGCCGGCCCGCGAGATGGACATGTTGCTCTCGACCGGCGAGCAGGTGAGCGTCGCCTTGATGGCGATGGCGGTCCATGCACTCGGCCATCGCGCCGTCAGCATGACTGGCGCGCAAATGGGGATCGAGACGAGCAGCGTCCACGGCAAGGCGCGGATCAACAAGATCAAGTCCCACCGGCTCCGCAAAGCGCTTGAGGCCGGCAACATTGTCATCGCCGCCGGTTTCCAAGGGATCGACGAAAATTTCAACATCACGACGCTGGGGCGCGGCGGCAGCGACACGACGGCCGTCGCCCTTGCAGCGGTCCTGGGTGCCGACGCGTGCGAAATCTACACCGACGTCGACGGTGTCTACACGACTGATCCGCGACTGCTGCCCGAGGCGCGCCGCGTCAAGAAAATTAGTTACGACGAAATGCTCGAACTCGCCAGCCTCGGTGCCGGCGTCATGCACAGCCGCTCGATCGAGTTCGGCAAGAAGTTCGGCGTGCCGATCCACGTTCGCAGCAGCTTTACCGACATCCCCGGCACGATGATCGTCGCCGAAGGCGAATCGGCGAACCAAGCGGTCTGCGGCGCGACGCTCGTGAAGAACGAAGCGCGGGTGACGATCCTCGGCGTCCCCGACGTTCCCGGTTCGAGCCTCGCGGTCTTTTCGAAAATCGCGGCGCGGTTGATCACGGTCGACATGATCGTGCAAAACGTGGCGGCCGACGGCAAAGCCGACATCTCGTTCACCGTCGTCAAAGAAGATTTGCCGACGACGCTGCAAGCCGTGGAAGAAGCGGTTCGCGAACTCGGGGCCGAAGGCTTCACGAGCGACGAGAACTGCGCGAAGGTGTCCGTCGTCGGCCTCGGCATGGCCAAGCAGACCGGCGTCGCGCAAAAGATGTTCCGCAGCCTGGCCGATGCGGGCGTGAACATTCAGATGATCACGACGAGCGAGATCAAGATCTCGGTGCTCGTCGCCCGTGACCAAGGCCAAATGGCGCTGCGGACCGTGCACCAAGCGTTCGAACTCCATGTCGTCCCGACGGTCGTCGCCGATGAAGTGAAGCCGGCCGCCGCTGCTGTGAAGGAAGTCAAAGCGGCTCCGACTGGCGACGTCGCCGACGTCGTGGCTCGCTTGCAAGGCGTCGAGGGGATGGAAGACCTGACGATCGACGATGTGCAACTCGACGACACGCAAGCCCGCGTGACGATTAACGGCGTTCCCGACACGCCGGGCGTCGCCGCGCAGGTCTTTGAACAGATCGCAGCCGACGGCGTCTTCGTCGACATGATCGTGCAGAGCTTCGGCCGCAGCGGCAAAGCGAACCTCAGTCTTACCGTCCCGCGAGCCGATCTTGCCAAGGCGCTGAAGACGACCGAGGCCTTGGTGCGTCGCTTCGAATGCGGTCCGGTCAGCAGCGCACCGCGCGTCGCCAAGCTCTCGGTCTCGGGCATTGGCATGCGGAGCCACACCGGCGTCGCCATCCGGATGTTCCGCGCGTTGGCCGAGGCCGGCATCAACGTCGAGATGATCAACACCAGCGAAGTGCGAGTCAACGTCGTCGTCGACGGCTTGGCCGGCGCGAAGGGTCTAACCGCCTTGCAATCGGCCTTCGACGACACGCTACGGTAGTCCGTCGAAACGTCGCCGTTGAATAATCAAGGGAGAGTTTACGGCTTGATCCGCATGTCGTTGTCGACCCGGACGCTCGGATCTTTCTGCACGATCACGCCCTTCATCACATAGGTGACGCGGTTGGACGTGCCGCCGTCGGACACCTGCGGCCGCTCTTCAAGCACGAGGTGATACTCTTCTCCTTCGCGAACCATCGAGGCCAGCGTCGCTTGAGCTTCTGCAAGTCGCTGCTCGATGTACTGCTCTTGGGCTTCGCGATCGCCGCCGACTTCGGCTTCGAACTCGAACTTGACCAGCGTCGGGCCGGCTTCCGTGTGATGCACGAAGATCGGGCCGTGTTGACGCCATTCAGTGGCCCGCTCGTCGTGATGTTCGAACCGCTGATGGATCGAATCGGCGACGCCGTGGTTGAGCTTGAAGACTTCGTTGAGCCGATGACGAACGTAAGTAGCATCAAAAACGCCGGGCATGATAAACCTCAAAAATGTTGTGCGTGATTTTGGGTTGCGATCCGGTTGACGGCGGCGATAAGTCTTACGCTTCGCCCAGCACTTCGTTCAATACGTCCTCGGCCACATAGATCGGCAGCGGCGGATCGCAGGTCACCGCCACGGCGATCGCGTCGCTCGGGCGGCTGTCGATCTCGACCACTTCTCCTTCGTGCTTTACCCGTAGCCGGGCAAAGTAGGTGTGGTCCTTCAATTCCGTGATGACGACGCTCTCGAACTCGCCGCCCAGGTTGTGCACGGCGTTCACGACGAGATCGTGCGTCAGCGGTCGCGGCTTGGCGATTCCTTTGACGCAGCGATCAATGCTCGTCGCTTCGAAGATACCGATCAGAATCGGAAACGATCGATCGCCGTCGACTTCTTTCAGATAAATGACCTGCTGGTCGTTGATCTCACTAATGATGATCCGCGACAGCTCCATTTGCACGGGCATACGGGCCACCTTCTCCCTGCGATCGAACTCGGCGCCCGAACGGGCGAGGATGTGCGAACGACAGATGCAATTATAAAGCCCCGACGAGACTCAATGCCAGTGGCATGCGCGAAGACGAAAACGTCGTGGTTAGACGAGGTAAATAGCGCTTGACTTCGTCGCAGAAGAGCATTCGCTCGTCTCTTCATGCCACGGCGTCCGCGACGGCGGCGTCATTTCTGCTTCGCGCGCAGTTCCGTGAGCGCACGTTCGACCGAGTCGAGCGTGCGACGGGCTTCTTCGAGGCTTTCCTTTTCTTTGGCGACGACGGCGGGCGGGGCCCGTTCGACGAAACTCGCATTGCCGAGCTTCGACTCTTTGCCGCGGATTAGGTTGGCGAGATTGTCGCGTTCTTTTTCCTTCCGCGCGATCTCGGCCGCCACGTCGATCAAGCC
>CAMCTH010000716.1 GCA_945877965.1 Planctomicrobium piriforme
CCTCCCGGTACATGTAGTAGGCGAGGCAGAGCGCAAGGGCACTGCAAATAATCAGTTCCATGATGCGCAGTCCTTAAAAGAGGCGGCAACGACAACCGCGACCGCCGTGGCGGTGACCTCCGCCAGAACCGCCACTGCCGCTGCCGCCGAAGAGCCACATTACGACGGCCAGCCCGAGGCCGATTACGATCAAGGCATCCAAAGTGTTCTCCTTATTACTAGGTGCGCCGAAAAACGTCTCCCGTGCCGGGCCGCCCTACGCAACGGCGCGCAGCGCGGCCCGAAAGTGAAACTACGGCACGACCGTCGCACGTCGACGGTCGGAGAAGTTAGAGCTAGTCGTTCACATTGGCCACAACGTACTCGCCCGCGAGCAAATTAAACGTCACGTCGACGTCGGGCGTCAGCCCACGTAGATAGCGAGTAAACTGGTGGACCAAGAGGGCCGCCGCCAGAGAAGCGGCGTAGATCGTGCTGCGCGAGGTACAGCGCCCTGCTTGCGCCTCGGCCTGCGGGAACAGCGTTGTCCCGTAGTGAGGGCGGCCGTGCTCGGCGGTCGCCGCCAAGACGCGGATTGTTTCTCCCAACATGCGGCCGTCCCCCCAAAACGCGCACCGCCGCTGGACCGAGCGCCAGATCGCCGCCCGCGTCGAGATTGAATCGACGCAACAAAAAACGGCGGTGCCGATTTCGTGCGTCGGACGAAAGCGATCTTTGATCTCTTCCACGGCCAAGAGATGCTCGATCTGCTGACACAGATCGCCGGTCGCTTCGACCTTCGGACGACCGACGTCGTCCGCGAGATAGGCTTGCGTCGTGACGTTCGTCGCTTCCACCGTGTCGAAGTCACAGAGCTGCAACTTCGGTACGCCCAGCGCCGCAAGCTGCAAGGCGACTTGTCGGCCGATCGCGCCGACGCCGATCACCGTGACCGCTTCTTGTAAGAGGCGGTCACGGGGCACAAGTTCTGCTTGTCGTTCAAAACGGTCGGGCACGGAATTCGCCTTCATAAAAATCCTCCTCATCCCAAAACAATGGAAGATCGCGGTCGAGCAACGTGCCCGGCGCGGCGTCGCTCGGCTTGCCAATCGCCGATAACGTCTCGGCGACGATGTGCGCTTGATATTCCCCTTCCCACGACTCCCAGTCCGCTGCGTCAAACGGTTGACCATAGTCGACGCGAACGGGAATCTTGAGCGACCCTCCCGGCCCGGCGTGAAACGCCAAGCGGGCGTAGGTTGCGCCTCCTTTAGCAACGATCGCCATGACGGACCAGTCGGTGCGACCGAAGACACGCTCGAACGTCGTCTCGTCGGTCGAACTCGGCAGCGGACAATCACCGGGATGCGTATGGATCCAAATTCTTCCGAACCGCGCCGGGGGAATTCCCTGATCGACGAGTTCGTCGAACAGATCGGCCACGGCCGCGTCGTCGAACTTGACGGTGATCGGCGTGCAGCATTGTTGCACCGTCAGGACGTCGACGATCAACAGCGGATCATCGGCGGCCGACAGGCCGAAGCCGCCGATCTCCGAGTTGCCCCGGTCACGCAGATAAATCAACTTGCCCCAGGCGAAGGCATTAAACCGCAGGCTTGGCCGAGGCGTCGGGCGATTCAGTCGTGGTAGTTTCCAATTCTTCTTCGGCATGCTCTTCCTCCAGTTCTTCGCGACAGGTTTCACAAAGGTCTTCTTCTCGACAGGCGGCACAGACCTGACGACGGCAACTTCGGCAACGGAGCAGGCAACCGCTGCACGAATGCTCTTCACAGCGGGCACAGCGATCGATACAGCCGCAGCAGTACCCGTCTCCACAGCCTCCACATGAAATCAGGCATTCCCCGCACACCCGCTCTTCGCAGTGGTAACAAGAGCCGGCCTCGTCTTCGTTCAGCATGCAATCGCAATCGTGACAGGGGGTGCCGTGCCAGCGATCGAGTTCGACGAAGGCCGATCCTTCCGTGTAGGTGTGCAAGATACGATTGACGATCGTGAAGAAATCGCCCAGCCGGCCGTCGGCGAGCGCCGCGTTAATCGCCGAGCGGCCTTCACCCGAACAGAGTCGCTCGTTGGAAACATGCGGATGAGTCGTTTCCTCTGACGAGGCGGCGGGATTCGGTTCCAGCGCCGCCACGGTATACGGAGAATCCGTACCGATCCGGTCCAGATGCAAACAAATCTGAAACGGTCCCAACACGACGTCTTCGAGCGTGATCGGCTCGGTCGTCACGGTGATCGTCGAGTGTTCGAGTTCGACGCCCCCGAACTCCGCCTCGGCGGCCGCCAGTTCGTCGTACAGCAAACGGAGCGTTGGTAAACTCCGGTCGCGCTTAGGTCGGCAGGCGACAAGCAGATCACGAATGCATCGTTCGAGATGTTCAAGCGTCGAGGCCAGCGAATCACGTTCGCAATCTGCCGCTTTTGTCCAACCGCGGCGCTGGGCTGTTGACAGTCGATGCAGCGAGGCCTGCGCATCTTGCCAGGAGATCACGGGTAGTAACAAAGTCGGCGGAGATTCGCGGGCGGCGGCGTAGGCTGCATGCAGACGGACGGCTGCGCGCCCGAGATGATGATTCCAGGTAGACATGGTGTGCCTTTCCAATAAAAGTGCGGCGGGCGCAACGACCGACGTCGCTGCACCCGCCGCCAAGGGGAGGAGAGTAAAACGGCTATGCCGCGCCTTCGATTTTCGTCGCCGTGATCGAGACGCGATCGCCTTCGTGCAAGATCTGATTCGCCGGCGCGGGCAAACGGTTGACGCGAATCAAAAAGTCGGCGGGCTTGCCGTGGGGAATTTTTTCGCAGAACAGCGTCGCGACCGTCGTCGCTTCGGCGACGTCGACGTAGTCGGCGAAGCCCGCGCCGTCGTTGTTGATGAGCAGGATTTTCATGGTGTTTGTCTCCCAAGACGAAAGAAAAAGAAAGAACAACGTCGCGCGATACGTTTAGCGCGCGACGTGAAAGCGAGTTTGATAAAGATTGAACGTCGTCGAGCCGAAGTGACCGACGAGATCACGTTCCGGCGAGTCGCAAGCGATGACCTGGCGTTTGGGGAAGC
>CAMCTH010000717.1 GCA_945877965.1 Planctomicrobium piriforme
GCATGCTTCGGCCATCACCGTGGCGGCGAACGAGACAATCGTTTCGTTCCGCGCGCGGTCCGCGTCGGTCGGTTTCTCGGGCTCCCACAACTGGACGATCAACAGCAGATCCGATTGTCGGCGACGTTCGTATTGCCGCACCGTCAGCGAGCCGCGGCGAGCCGAAGTTCGCCAGTGAATTCGATTGCGGGGATCGCCGGGACGCCAGTCGCGGAGTCCGTAGAAGTCTCCTTCTTGGAAGCCGGTCTGACGTCGCCCGCCGACGCCGTCGCCGCCGTCGGAGCGGAGCAATCGTTGCCAGGCCGGCGTCAGATGCCCTTGTCGCGGCAGCACCAGCAGACGTTGCGGTTGTTCGAAGCGAAGCGTCGTGCGCAGCAAGCCCATCGGGAAGCGCGACGAGAGCCGGAGCGGTTGGAAGTCGTACAGGCCGCGGCGGGCCAAACGTCCTTGATAGGAAACCCGCTGCGTCTCGCCGCCGGGCAAGTAGCCGCAATAGACTTCGGTCGTCGGGTTCTTCTTCCCGTCGCGACCGCGACGTTGCAACTCATCGCGAACCATTAACGAGAACGAGCCGCCCCGTTTGCGCTTGTTGACGAGCTCGACTTCCACGGCAAACGGCTCACCGGCGATCGCCGACTTCGGCGCGTGCCGGACGATTTCGACCCGGTTCACTTGCCGACGAACCAACCACCACGAGATCAACAACGGCCCGGCCAACAGACCGTAGAGGACCATCAGCAGATTGATCTGCCGAATGAGGGCCGCCGTCAAAATGAACGCCATGACGACGAGGTAGTAAGCCCCTTCGGAACAGATCGCCATGTGATGCATGCGACGCATAGCGGACCTCAGTCTGCGCGGCCAGCGGAAGCGAATGTTCGGCAGCCGAGTCAGAGACTACTGCGGGACCGGAACTTCGTTCAACAATCGCTGAATCACGTTCTCGACGAACTCGCGTTGGTTGCCTTGGCGAAAACCCTTGGCGATCACGCGGTGGGCGAGGACCGGCACGGCCAAGCGCTTGACGTCGTCGGGGACCACGAAGTCGCGCCCTTCGACGAACGCCAGCGACTGGGCCGCGCGATAGAGTCCGAGCGCGCCGCGGGTGCTGACGCCGACGTACAGTTCTTCGCAACGCCGGGTCGCTTCGACCAGGTCGAGCAAGTACTCGTGAATCGAATCGTCGACCGTCATCGCGCGGACGGCCGTCTGCATGGCGACCACTTGCGTGGGATGGACGACGGAGCGCAACGTCTCGACCGGTTCGCCCCGACGATGGCTCGTAAGCACGCGAAGTTCATCGTCGCGGTCCGGGTAACCGACGCTCGTGCGGAGCAGAAATCGATCGAGCTGGCTCTCGGGCAGCGGATACGTTCCCTCGAACTCGAACGGGTTCTGCGTCGCCAAGACCATGAACGGCGTCGGCAGCGTGTGGGTGTGGCCGTCGACGGAGACCTGATTGTCGCTCATCGCTTCGAGCAGCGCGCTTTGCGTCCGCGGCGTCGTGCGATTGATTTCGTCTGCGAGGACGATGTTGGCGAAGACCGGCCCGTCGTTAAAGTGGAACTCGTTCGTGTTGCTGTTGAACACGCTGCTGCCGACGATGTCGCTCGGCAGCAAGTCGGGGGTGAATTGGATGCGGCAGAAGCGACCGTCGACGCTTTTGGCGAGCGCCTTGCCGAGCAACGTCTTGCCGACGCCCGGCACGTCTTCGATCAGAATGTGCTCGCCGGCCAGCAGCGCGACGACGCAGAGGCGAACGACGTCGCGTTTGCCCAGGACGACGCTGCTGATGTTCTGTTCCAGCGAGGCGGCCAAAGCGTGGAGTTCGGCAGACATGCAGTTCCTTCTGGACCGTAGCGACCCGGGGGCGGGCCGGGTTAATCGCCGTCGGACCATGGGTGCCCCCTCAGATGCCGTTCTCATAGTTTACCTAAAGTCGCCTCCTAGACAATTCATACGTTTCCGCAACGTCGGGCCCGCCGTTTGCTTTACCTGGCGTGAAAGTCGGCGTTTCGTCGGCTCACCGATTTCTAACATGCATAAAACAACGACGTTCTGATCGTTGAAAGCGAGAGGTGACTGTGATCATGGCATCCGAAACGACCGACTTGGCTTCCGTACAACCGCCCCCGGCGCCGATCGCCGAGTCGCCGGCCCCCATGCCGCCGACGCCCGGTCCGCGCCGCCTCAAGGTCGTGCACAAGACGGCGTACGTTTACGATCGGCCGATTGCCCGAAGCGTGCAGCGGCTGCTGTTGCGGCCGATCAACGACCGCTTGCAGTCGGTCCTCGAACATCGGCTGACGATCGAAACCGAGGCAGGCCCGCTGCCCTTGAACGAGCGGACCGATTACGACGACGTCTTCGGCAACGGCACGACCCGGATCGAAGTCGCCGAGCCCTTCACGCAGATGACCTTCTCGGCCGAGTCGATCGTCGAGCTGAGCGACGTCGACCCGTTTCAGTTTCCGGAGTTCCGCGCGCGGCCGAAGTTCCCGATCAGTTGGATGCCGTCGGAGCGAATGATGCTGGCTCCGTACCTGACGCCGGTCGAGTTGCCCGAGACCCAATTGGAAGAGATCTATGCCTACGCCCGGCAGTTCGTCGACAAGAATCATGGCGACGTGCTGGAGACGCTGTTCGATGTGAACCTGACGATCTTCCGCGAGTTTGCATATGTGCCGCAGAGCACCAGTTTGGAGACGACGCCGTTCGACGTGCTGACGAACAAGCAGGGCGTTTGCCAAGACTTTTCGAACCTGATGATCTGCATGATGCGCATGCTCGATATCCCGGCCCGCTATGTGTGCGGATATGTCTACACGGGCAACACCGGCTCGGTTCGCTCGGTCCCCGACGCTACGCATGCCTGGGTGCAGGTCTATCTGCCGTACATCGGTTGGAAGGCGTTTGACCCGACGAACGGCATTCTCCCCGCGACCGCACATGTCCGCTCGGCCGTGGGGCGGCATTATCGCGAGACCGCGCCGATCTCGGGAGCGCTGTACACCGCGGCGGTTGAGTCGCTGTCGGTCGACGTCGAGGTGACGAT
>CAMCTH010000718.1 GCA_945877965.1 Planctomicrobium piriforme
GGCGCGAGGTGCTACGCCTTGGCATGGGGGGCGCGATCGGGTCGCTGTGCGGACTATCGGGAACGGCGGCCACTATCGCCGCGGAGTCGGTCGCCAAACATACGCCCGGCTTCGGCAAAGCCAAGTCGGTGCTGTTCGTCTTTTGCGCCGGCGGTCAGAGCCAGTTCGAAACCTGGGACCCAAAGCCCGACGCTCCCGCCGTCGTCCGCGGCGAATACGGCCCCATCGCCACGTCGACCCCCGGCACGTTCATCTGCGAGAAGCTACCGCAAATCGCCAAGGTCGTCGACCGGCTGACGATCGTCCGCTCGATGTCGCACGACGATCTCGACCACGGCACGGCGAACTATCTAACGCTTACCGGCAAGCGACACCGCCTGAAATCGTCGAACCCGAAGCCCGCGCCGAACGACGAGCCTGCGCTGAGTGCCGTGCTTCGAGCCGCCAAACGCTTCGGTCGCTTTCCGTACGAAGCGGTGAATTTGAACGCGCCGCTCCTGTCGCCGCGCGAACCATCTGTCGGCCAGAACGCGGGCTTCTTGGGAAGTGTGTACGAACCGCTGCTCGTCGGCGATGCCTCGACCGCAACGTTGCCCCTTCCCGACCTCGCGGCCCACGCTGATCTGCCGCCGCTGCGGATGCGCGAGCGGCAATCGCTCAAGCAATCGCTCGACGGCTATGTCGCCGACCTCGCGGGCAACCCGACCGTGATCGACGCGAACAATCGTTACGCACAGGCGTTGGAGATGCTCGATCGGCCGCAAACACGCGACGCCTTCGAATTGCATCGCGAAACCGACGCCGTCCGCGATCGTTACGGGCGGAATCAATCGGGCCAAGCTTTGCTGTTGGCGCGGCGGTTGGTCGAGGCCGGCGTCCCCTTGATCACTGCTTTCTACAGCCCGAGCAATCGCGGGCAAGACGCCGAGCCGGACCGGACCGACGCCTACGGTTGGGACACGCACAACGATCTGTACGAATCGCTCGGCAAGCATCTGCTGCCGCGGTTCGACACCGCCTTCTCCGCCTTGATCGAAGACCTGGACGCGCGCGGGCTGCTCGATACGACGCTCGTCATCTGCGCCGGCGAGTTCGGTCGCGCACCGCTGATTGCCTACGAACCGACGCTCGCGGGTAAGACCCCGGGGCGAAAACATTGGGCCAACAGCTACTCCATCGCCGTCGCCGGAGCCGGAGTTTCGCGCGGCGCGATCCTCGGCGGATCGGATCGAATCGGAGCCGCACCGATCGGCGAGCGCTACGGTCCGTGGGACTTGGCGGCGACGATCTTTTCTTCCCTAGGAATCGACCCGACGGGCCACTACATTGACCCGCTCGGCCGCCCGATTCCTCTCACCGTGGGCCGACCGATGACGGGTTTGTATCGCAGCTAAATCTTCTGCCGGCCGCTCTTCGGTTCCCTCTCGATTCCCGCGCCGCCGTTGTTTGAAAGTACCCTTCGATGATGAACTCCGCTGCGGCCGAGCGACCGACGATCGTTCGCTACCAGATCCTCGCCGCGACCACGGCGGCGTCGGTCATTCTGTACGTCCATCGGATCTTCATCTCCGAAGTGCTCAAGTTTCCGGATATTCGCACGGAATTGAACCTGTCGGACGACATGGTCAACCACACGTATAGCGCCTTCTTTTTCTCGTACGCATTGTGCCAGGTGCCGTCGGGTTGGTTTGCCGATCGCTTCGGCCGACGCAAAAGCCTGTTCGCGTACATCGTCGCATGGTCGATCGCTACGGCGCTCGGCGGCCTAGCGATGGGTTTCGCCTCGATGTTCGTCGTGCGGTTGATTCTCGGCATCGCACAGGCCGGCGCGTATCCGACTTCGGGCGGGTTGATCTCACGCTGGATTCCGTTGACGCAACGGACCCTGGCCAGCGCCATGGTCGGCGCCGGCGGACGAATGGGGGGCATCATCGCGCCGCTGCTCACCTCGCTGCTCATCGCACAATGGCATGTGCCGTGGCGCGGCGTCATGCTGCTCTACGGCGTCGTCGGCGTCGGCATCGGCCTGTGGTTTTGGATCGTTTCCCGCGACGAGCCGGCCGAGCATCCGCGCTGTAACGCGGCCGAGCAAGCGATCATCGCCGAGGGGCGCACCGAAAGCGATCGACAGGTCGCGACGGCTCACACCCGAGCGCCGTTGTACGAAATGCTCACGAGCCGCTCGATGTGGTGCATGGGCCTGATGCAGTTCGGCACGAACGTCGGCTGGGTCTTCATCGCCACGACGATGCCGACGTACCTGACGAAAGTGAAACATGCCGAAGCGGTAGCGGGCGGCGGCATGACGAGTATGATCTGGACCGTCTCGGTCGTCGGCCTGCTACTCGGCGGGCGCGCTACCGACTTGCTGTCGCGCCGTTTCGGACTCCGGTGGGGACGGATGGCCGTCACGATCGGCACGCGGTTCATCGCCGCCGCGCTCTATCTGTTCGTGCTGCAATCGGGCAACGCCTGGCAAGCGACGATTGCGCTCATGGCGATGGCCTTCGTCTGCGATCTTGGCGTTCCCGCTACCTGGTCGTTTGCCCAAGACGTCGGCGGCCGGAGCGTCGGCGCGGTGCTCGGCTGGGGGAATATGTTCGGCAACCTCGGGGCGGCCGCGGCGACGCAAATTTACGGCTGGGCCGATTACGAGGTGGGCGACGGCCAAATGACCGGCACTCTCTATGCCGCGATGGCAGGATTCATCGTCTCCGGCATCGCGGCGTTCGGCATCGACTCGACCAAGCCGCTCATCCCGGCCGACCGCGAAACTTAAACACGCCGCCGCGGTTTCATCTCGTACGCCGCGGTGAGTAGAATAGTTTGCTACTGCCGCAGGGTGCCGTGGTCACGCTGGCGTGGCCACGAGAATCCAACATGGCCACGCCAGCGTGGCCCTGCCACCCGTCGCGGCTCGATCCTCGTCCGCCCCGCCTGCCTTGCATCGTTGAGCCCTGCTTGAGCTCTCCTTCCGATCCGAAACTCGACGCCTCAACCGTCGCGGCATTGTTCTTGGAACATGCCGACGAGTTGCGTCGTTTCGTCTACGGAA
>CAMCTH010000719.1 GCA_945877965.1 Planctomicrobium piriforme
CGCAAGCCCAATCAAACACCGACTTGTGAACGATTACCCCCGAGGACTATAACACCCCTTCATGCGGTTCGCTTCAACGGAGGGAGCCGTCCTGTACGGTTGACGCAACCGCAGCAGAGCCTCCACGTTTCGCCGCTTCCTCGGTACGACGCAGTGTTCTTCATTCTTCCGGTAGTCGAAGCGTAGGAAGCGAGTACGACGAATTCCTGGAGCCCGCACCATCCACGCCATCATCCTGAGTCAGGGAGCACCTTCAATGACACGAGTCCTACTATGCACCATTGCGCTCTCTTTCTTGGCTATAGGCCGCGCCGACGGACAAGAGTCGGTTTCAGCCACTGCGGATGAAACGGCGATTCGTCAAGCCGTCGCTGCGTATGTGGAAGCCTTTGGAAAGCACGATGCCCAGGCGCTGGCCGAACTCTGGTCGCCGGAGGCGGTCTACACCAACCGCCTCACCGGCGAAGAAGTCGTTGGGCGCGCAGCCATAGCCGAGCAGTTCGCGGCGATTTTTAAGGAACAACCTGGCCTCAAGCTCGACGTGGCTCCGGAGTCGATCCAGTTGCTCTCGCCGAATGCCGCCGTCGAGCATGGCACGGCCAAGCTGCTCGCCTCCCAGAGCGAGCCCGAGATCATTAATTACACGGCCGTCTACATCAAACGCGACGGCCGCTGGTTGCTCGATCGCGTGACTGATAACGATGCAGAAGAGGCGCCTACCCATTACGAACAATTGAAGGTTCTGGAATGGATGGTCGGCACGTGGGTCGACCAGGACGATGCAGCGACGATCGAGACCGAGTGCAAGTGGACGAAGAATCGCAATTTCTTGACGCGTTCGTTTTCGATTTCGGTCGGCGATCACATCGCTCTGTCGGGAATGCAGATCATCGGTTGGGACGCAGCGACGAAATCAATCCGTTCGTGGACCTTCGACTCCGACGGCGGCTTTGCCGAAGCGGCTTGGACCTTCAAGCAAGACCGCTGGTTCATTCGTAACAGCGGCGTTCTGGCCGACGGTCGCAAGGCTTCGGCAGTGAATGTGCTGAAGCCGGTCGATGCCGACTCCTTCACCTGGCAGACGGTCGAGCGAACGGCCGGGGGCGAATTGCTCCCGAACGTCGCGGAAGTGCAAATCGTACGCAAATAGGTCGCTCCGGTTCGACGCCGACGTTCGCGACAACGACACACACCAACCCAGGCAGTTACTCACATGAAACGCATCGCCTTACTACTGATGGTCGCAAGCACGATGGTTGGCATTTCTTGGCAAGATCTTTTTGCTCGCGGCGGCGGCGGGGGAGGCGGCGCTCGACCCAGCGGCGGCGGCGGGGTGTCGCGTCCTTCGCCCTCGGTCAGTCACTCGCCTTCGTTAAGCGGCGGCGCGCGACCCAATCCCAGTATCAATAGGCCCTCCCCAGGCGGCGCTCCCGGAGCCGGCGGAGTGTCACGACCGTCGACCGGTGCCATTGGAGCGGGTGGGCCGGGCGCAGCTCGTCCCGGCGCGGGTTACGCGACCGGCGGTGCCGGGCGACCGACGGCCGGACAATTGAACAACTTCCTGGATGTGCCGCGACCTTCATCCGGTGCAGTCGGCGCCGGGGGTGCCGCGCGACCCGACGCAGGCGGAGCGGCCGCCGATTTCTTCCGCGACGGCGGTGCCGCGGGTAACACGGCAGCGGCGACCCAACGTTCTGCCGCCGGTACTCGATCGGGCGCCGAGAACCGCCAAAACTTTGCCGACAACCGTCCTAGTCGCGTCGAGAATCGCCAAGAGTTGCAACAAGACCGAGTGGAGCGTCGTGACGAGGTGCGCAACCAAGTGAAAGAGAATAACCCCCGGCTCGACTTCTGGTCCGATCATCAGGACTGGGCAGCATGGCGGATCAATCATCCTTATCGTTGGGCGACGTGGGGCGCACTTGCCGGCTGGGTCGGCTACGGTGCCGGATCGGCGACGTCTTACGACTACGGAAGCGACGTCTATTATCAAGACGACGCCGTTTACAGCGGCGATCAGCAAGTCGCCACCGCCGACGAGTACGCCCAGCAGGCCGATGCGATCGCCGAGAGCGCGCCGGACACGAAGCCGGAAGACTCAGAGTGGCTGCCGCTGGGTGTGTTTGCGGTGACTCAAGACGGGCAGAAGTCGGGCAGCGAGCCGACGTTGTTCATGCAACTCGCCGTCAGCAAAGAAGGAATTATCTCCGGCACGCTTAGTAACGAGGCCACGAAAGAAACGCAGACGCTCGAAGGGATGATCGACAAAGCGAGCCAACGAGCCGCTTGGGGCGTGAAAGGCAAGCAACGACCGATCATGGAAACCGGCATCGGCAATCTCACGCAGGACACCGCGCCGGCGCTGGTGCACTTTGCCGATGGACAAACCCAACAGTGCTTGCTCGTCCGTTTGGAAGAACCTAAGCAACCATAAGCGCTCGCCGGCATGCGTGTTGGCAAAGAGCGGACGCCTCGGCCTTCTCAGCCGATGCTTAGCGGTGCGCTCGACGTCGGCGACACCCTTAACATACCCGTGCCTTCTGCGAACTCGGTTCGGGGGCCGGTGAAAATCAAAAGCAGCTTGAAGGCCAAGCCCGGCAGATCGCGTTCCGAGGCGCGCGATGCGCAGTCGAGGACACGCTACGTCCCCAACCGCAATCGAGAGTCGCTCAACTGTAGGTAATTTGCACTAACTGTACGGAACTGCTCGCGATCCATTGCAGCCCATCTCTGACGAAATAATAACCTGAATTGAAACCGTTGTCGTGAATTCAACCACTCTACTTCAACACGCTACGCTTCTATTTATCCTCGGCGAGGATGAGGGAAATACTCGGTCTACGGGGCGCGTTCACTCGGTCAGCGGCGTTAACCGGGCATGAGGCGACATGAGCAGTCATAACGATCGGGGCAATCGCATCTTATTTCTCGACGAACCCGAGCAGGATTCGTTCCAAGGTATCGGTGGAGAGGCAGGCCCGGTAACGTTTTCCTCGGAGACTATCTTTCATCGAAGTGTCCGACGACAAGATGGACACTGCCAAGCGTCGTAAC
>CAMCTH010000720.1 GCA_945877965.1 Planctomicrobium piriforme
TGTCAGCTTCAGCCGACTGCGGCATAGTGCTCATATGATGACCGGCGAAATTGATCTCCTCATCCGACGCATCCGCGGCGGCGAAACCGAATGTTTCGCCGAAGTGATTCGTCGTTATGAGCAGCCGGTGTGGCGGGTCGTCGCCGCCATGCTGCAAGATTTCGATCGTTCTCGCGAGATGCTGCAACAGGTGTTCGTCAACGCCTACTTGCATCTCGATCAATTTCAACTCGGCCGCGACTTCGAGGCGTGGATCAAGGAGATCGCCCGCAACTGCGTCCGGCAAGAGTTGCGGCGTACGGCTCGACAATCGGCGCACCTCGAAGCTTATCGCTTGCACTTGGAGCAAGAGTGGTCGGCCCCGACGGCGACGGAGGCGGAGGCTCGTTATCTCGCCGCCTTGGCCGCATGCCGTGGGGAGCTTCCCGAACGTTCGGCCCAAGCAATCAATTGGCGTTACGAACAGGGGCACTCGTTCGAGGAGATTGCGAAGCAATTGGCGACTACCCGCGATGCCGCCGAAAAATTGCTCTCCCGCGTTCGCTTGCTGTTGCGCGAATGCATTGAAACACGGCTCGCCAAGGCGTAAGCCGCACCTAACAAAACAAACGAACCGCCGATGGACCGACTCGAAGAACTTTCCGCCGGCTTGCTCGACGGCCCGCTCACCACAGCGGAGTCGGCCGAACTGAGCGCGCTCCTGGCGGCCGATCCGACGGCCCAAGCACGGCACATCGCACTACTGCGGCTCGAAGCGGCCTTGCGCGGCCTCGGCCCGGCGCCAAACGTCGTCGCTGCAACGCTTGAGCAAGTGCAGCGTGAATCGTCGACCGATCTCGAACGGTCCGTGATGCAAACCATCGGCAGTTTGCCGGCACCCGGCTGGTCGCAAGCTCCGATCAACGAAGAGCCCGCCCCACGATCACACCGTACGACGCTCTTCGCCGTCGCTGCGTCGCTATTGCTCTCGGCCTCGCTGGGCGGATGGTGGCTCCGGAAGGAGACGATCGAGCGCGAGCATTTCCCGGCGATCACGTCGGCGTCCGAGTCGGTCGAAATGGTCGATGCCGAGGTCCGCTTGCGGCCGGCCGTCGTGGGAACGCGGCTTGGCGACGGCCAATCGCTGCGAACCCAGGACGATGATCAAGCCGTGCTCGAATATGCCGACGGCACACGGGTCGAACTGTTCGGGCCCGCACAGCTGGTCGTCGAACTCGGGCCGCAGGGTGCGAAGCGGCTGCGGCTCCTCCACGGCGGTATGGAGCTCGACGTCCGCCGGCAGCCCGTCGGCAGCCCGCTTACCGTCATCACGCCCGAGGGAGAGGCCGAAGTGCTCGGCACGAAGTTCCGCGTGACGGCGGGAACCGATCGTACGCGGATCGAAATGCAAGAGGGAGCGGTCACGTTCCTGCATCGGGCCGACGGCCGTAAGGTCGAAGTGAGTGAAGGGTCGTTCCTCGTCGCCGACGGCAAGCCGGAACCGGTCGCCGTCCATCCGCTGCCGCCTAAACTGTCGGCCCCGCTCTGGTCGCGATTAAAAACAGGAAACGCAATGGCACTTTCCGTCGACGGCACTCGTCTGGCCGTCGCCGGACGGCACGGCGGCGTGCATCTCTTCGATCCGCAAACCGGCGCACCCCTTGCCGATTGGTCGACCTCCAAAGAAGCGAGCGATCCGTTGAAGCGGGCTTTACAGTTTGCCTTCACTCCGGGCGATCGCGGCCTCTTCACCGTCGATCATCCGGGTGAGTTGATTCGCTGGAATCTCGACGACGGCACGTGGGCCATCGTGCCATTGGGGGTCGAAGTCGGCATTCTGCGCACGTTCGGCGACGGCGGGCGACTTTTCGGGCACACGCTCGGTAAGGGCCACCAACGGCCGCTTCAATTGTGGGACTTGGGTGATACGGTTTCGCCTCGGCGGTTGCACGAATGGCGCGGCAAAGAGGACTTGTGGGGAACGGCGATATCCGCAGACGGCAAATTGGCGGCGATCGGAACACGCGTCGGGCGATTGCACTTATTCGATGTTGCATCCGGCAAGGAGTTGTGGCAAACGCAGGCGGGGACCGGCGCAGTCATGCGACTGACGTTCTCGGCGGATGAAAAATATCTGGCCTACTGGTCGGCCCAAGAGGGAATCCGGATTTGGTCGCTGGCGGATCGTACCCTGGCGGCGACTTGGATTCCCGAAGGGCCCGGCGTGACCAGTTTGGAGTTCGCCCCCGACGGTCGGACGTTGGCTGCCGGCCTGGGAGATCGAACGGTCCGCTTTTGGTCGCTCGTCGAACGGCGGCCGACCTTACTCATCGAACTGCAGGGCGATTGCGCGCGGCAACTCGCCTTCACCCCCGACGGTCGATTGCTGGCGACCGGCGGTAGCGACACGGCCGTGTGGCAACTTCCTTGGACGCCGACTCGATGAACGTTTTGCGTTCCCTCCTCGTCGCTTGCATTGTGCTGCCGAACGGCACCGGTGCGGCGACGTGTTGCGCCGTGGAACTCCCCTTTGCCACGGCCCAGGAAAGTCGCACGGAGTACGATCGCGTCGTGGTGTCGTTCTTCGTGAAGCACTGCAACGCGTGTCACAATGCCAAGACGAACGAAGGGGATCTCAATCTCGCACAGCTCGATCCGAATATGAAAGATTCGACGAGCGGTGCCCGCTGGGCGATGCTCGTGGAGAAGCTGACGAACGGCGAGATGCCGCCGCAGGATCGAGCCCGACCGACTGCCGAGGAACTCTCGTCGGTGATCCGTTGGGCACACGCCGAGACGAAACGGGCCGGCAAGCACTTTGCACGTCGCGAAGCCTATGCCAACGGCAACGCGGTGCCGCACGAACTGCTGTTCAATCCGCAGAACATTCCGCCGTACGACGGCGATCCGCGCATTCGTCGGTTAAGCCCGGAGATTTACGCCGGGTTCTTGAAGGACCACGCGAAGCGGCCGGGAGCCAATCAGGCGTTCTCGCCCGACGGCAAGTCGACGTTCCGCGACATGGGCGCTCCGAAGATCGACGAGCCGGTGACGGCGACCCTGT
>CAMCTH010000721.1 GCA_945877965.1 Planctomicrobium piriforme
TTCCGTCCGGTAAATCAGCCCAATTCGAGTCACTCCGACAGTCTAGCGCCAGGCGCCCAATCCAATAGACAAAACCAGTCATTTTCCTCAGCAATAACGGAAGTCTTCACTATTCCTGACTAACTTGGACTTCTGTCGGGCACGTCAACTATGCGACACATCGTCACACTATTTTTGCTGGCCTTCGTCCTTTTACAGGGTCAAGCCCGTTGTGCTTCGGCTCAATCGCCGGAGAACGTCGACCTCCGCCCGGTGGATCAGCGGCATCACAACTCCGTCTTCGCGCAGCCGACGCTATTCCAATGGGCCGGGCATACCGGCGGCGGCGGGCCTCCGGGCTTCGACGAGCCGCTCGCTTCGGATCGGCCCGACTTCACCGAGTCGTCGACGACGGTCGGTAAGCGGGTGCTGCAAATCGAAATGGGCTACACGTTTGCCCACGACTCGAACCACGAAGATTTCTCGGATACACACTCTTATCCCGAGACGCTCATTCGGCTCGGCGTGCTGGCCGATTGGCTGGAGTTGCGAGCCGCGTTCAACATCGGAACCGAAAACGTCGCGACCTCCGGCGGCCCCTACGCAGCCACGACCGGCGCGGAAGACCTCTATTTGGGAATGAAGCTCGGGCTGACCTCGCAACACGGCTGGCTCCCCGAGATGGCGCTCGTTCCGCAGACGACTGTGCCGAGCGGCAGCAGCCGCTTCACGTCCGACGAGGTGCTGCCGGGTTTGAACTGGCTCTACGGCTGGGACCTTACCGAGCGGCTTTCGATGGGGGGAAGCACGCAATGCAACAAAGCGCTCGACGACGACTCGCGCGACTTCATCGAATTCGCCCAGTCCTGGACCTTCGGTTACTCGCTGACGGATCGAATCGGCAGCTATAGCGAATGGTTTTGCCTGTTGCCGAGCGGGGCCACGACCGTGAAGCCCGAGTATTACTTCGACGGCGGCTTCACGTTTCGCGTGACGAACAACCTGCAACTCGATGCTCGCGGCGGCATCGGCCTGAACACAGCTGCGGCCGACTACTTCCTCGGCAGCGGCGCCGTGATGCGGTTTTAGTTGCGTCACGAACATTCGGCGTAACAAACCGCCGCCGCAAAATATCCGCCGGCACCGCCGGCAGGTCGCACCGCGATTGACCCTGCACGTCGGCCGATCGTATCCTTCGCGACCTATGCACATCGTCGATCGCTACTTGCTGCGGCAGTACGTCAAAACGTTCCTCATCTGCTGGTGCAGTTTGACGGGGCTGTATGTCGTCGTCGATGCGTTCAGTAACCTCGACGAGTTCTTGCGTTACGCGGAAGAGAGCAAACGCAAATTGCTCCCGTTGTTGGGCGAGTTCTATCTGTTTCGTTCGATCTCGTTCTTCGACCGCGTCAGTGCCGTGCTGGCGATGGTCTCGGCGATGTTCACGATCACTTGGATCCAACGCCACAACGAACTGACGGCCTTGATGGCCGCGGGCGTCTCGCGAATTCGCACCGCCACGCCGGTCATGGCCGCCGCGGTCGTCGTCACGTTCATCGCGGTCGCTTGCCGCGAATTGCTGATCCCGACGTTCCGCGATCAGATGACGCGCGATCCGCGCGATCTGCTGCAGGACTCGGTCTACGAGATGAGCACGTTCGTCGACAACGAGACCGACGTGATGATCCAGGGACAAACGTATCATCCAAAAGAACAGCGCATTCATCGGCCGAAGTTCGTGCTGCCGCCGGGGCTCGATGCTTTCGGCATCCATCTCTCGGCGCGCGATGCCGTCTATCTTCCTAAAACTGAAACGCATCCCGCCGGATACTTGCTGAAAGAAATCACCTCGTCGCCGCAGTTGCTGAAGTCGGAGTCGCTCAAGCAAGCTGAGAGGGAGATCATTTTAACGCCCGTCGACCACGGCGACTTCTTAGGGGCCGACGAGTGCTTCTTCGTCTGCAACGTCGACTTCGATCAACTGACGGCCGGCAAGAAGCTGCGGCAGTTCATGTCGACCGGAGAGCTGATCGACGGCCTTCGCAATCCGAGCCTCGACTATGGGGCCGACGTGCGCGTGTCGATCCACTCCCGGATCGTACAACCATTGCTGGATATTACCCTGCTGTTTCTCGGCCTGCCGCTGGTGCTCCGCCGTGAAACGAAAAACATCTACGGGGCCATCGGCATCTGCGTCGCCCTGACGGCGGCGTTCATGCTCGTCGTCGTCGCCAGCCAGCATCTCGGCAGCATCCTCTACATTCGACCCTCGCTGGCGGCTTGGCTACCGCTGCTCATCTTCGTCCCGGCCGCCGTCAATCTATACGATCGCATCGACCGCTGAGTTCGTCGTACGATCGTCGTCCGACCCCCTTTCGCACCGGAGCGTAGACAAAAACTGGCGAAGCGATTCGCCATGCGTACAATACCGGCAGACGCAGGAGAGCGAACGTGAATGCATCGCACGACGCGCCTTGGGTCGACGGCCTGACGATCGGACAAATGCTCGCGAAGACTGCCGCGCGGTGCGGCGATCGCGACGCTTTGGTCTTCACGTCGCTCGACTATCGGCGGACTTATCGCGAATTCAAAGCCGACGTCGACGCCGCCGCGCGCGGACTGCTGGCGATCGGCATCGGACCGGGCGACCACGTGGCCCTCTGGGCGACGAACGTCCCGCAGTGGGTCGTCATCCAATTCGCCGCCGCGAGCATCGGGGCCGTGCTGGTGACGGTCAATCCGGCCTATCGCCCCTTCGAGCTCCAATACGTTCTAAAGCAAAGCGACGCCAAGGCACTGCTGCTCGTCGATCGCTTCAAAACCTCCGATTACTTCGCAATGTTGGCCGAAGCCTGCCCAGAGTTGGCCGGTTCGCAACCCGGCGAACTCAACTCAGCCGAGTTCCCGAAGCTCCGCTGGATCGTCACACTGCGCGGCGAGCCGCCGAACGGCACGATCCGCTGGGAGGAACTGCTCGAACATGGTGCGAAAACGAGCGTCGATCTCGACGCGATCGGCAGTAAGCTCCAGCCCGACCAAGCGATCAATATTCAATACACCAG
>CAMCTH010000722.1 GCA_945877965.1 Planctomicrobium piriforme
CGTCAAAAAACTCCCGGATGAATACAAGTTGTGGGCATTACTCGGATTGAATTGTGGAATGACCCAGGCCGATTTGGGAGCGATGAGTTGGGATTGGATCGACTGGAAGCGGAGCACCCTCACACGCAGCCGGGTCAAGCTGGAGACCACGAAGAACTCCCCGGAAACCACCTACAAACTCTGGCCCGAAACCCTCCAGTTATTGAAGGCCCGGCGTCTCAGTAAAGGCTTGGTATTCCTGACCAACAACGGGGAAAAAATGTATGACGCCCGTTATGGTGAGGCGGAAGGGGAATCGGTCGGCAAGAAAAAAGATATGTTCAGCACCCGGTGGAATCGGTTTGATTGGGAGCGGGGCGTGAGCATCAAGAATTGGTCGGAGAATCCCATTCCGATCACGCTGGGGAAATTCCGCAGCATTGGGGCGACGACCTTAAAGAAGCGATCAGAATATCGTGGTTTTGTGGACGTGTTTTTGGCGAACGTCCCGGAGCGTATCAGCGACAAGCATTACGCCGATGAGGATTTCTCCGACGCTTGCCCGTTTTTCAAGGCGTTGGAATTCATCCGGGCCGAGATTTTCAGTTAAGCCGTCGCCTAGATCACGACGTAGAGAATCCCAGCCGAGCAAGCTGGGGTTTTTTATTGGTGAACCCAATCGTGTAGCATGTATCAAAGACCGTCCACAACCGGGAATGGGTGATTATTGAGAAGGCTCTAACCCTAGTATTACTCCGTTAACTATGGCGGCTGTGCGGCGAGGAACTCGGGAACGACTTGTCCGCAGAGGAGGCAGCGGCCGCACCAACAGGCCAACAAAATTTGGAGTTGTTCGCGGAGCATTGGTAGCGTTACGCGGCGGCCCCCTTTTTTACGCGTCGTCGCCGCACGTCTTGGAGGAAGGCGTAGGCTAAAAGTACAAGCACCACGTGGTGATGCCAGCCGCGCCACGAGCGGCCCTCGAAGTGGTCCAGCCCCAACTCGTCCTTCAGCTCCCGATAACTGTGCTCGATCCACCAGCGGCTCTTGGCTGTCGCGACCAATCGTTTCAGACTCGTCTTTTCCGAGAGGTTGCTGAAGAAGTACTTAGCCGGGTGTTCGGCATCGGCGGGCCATTCGACCAGTAACCAACAGGGGGCGAGCGGCTCTTTTCCTGCGGAAAGCCGGTGCGCCGGTCGGACTCTCCAGGCGACGAAGCGACTCTGCATCTTCCCTTTCGTCCCCTCGCGCCAAGTCACCTTGCGGAAGTCGGCCGCCCGCCCGATCGCCCACTCACGGACGCTCGGCGACTTCGTTCCGCGCCGGACCGCGAGCGGCAACTTCGGCGGTTGGCCCCGGCCGGAGTACTTCGGTACCGGTCCGAGGTCGGCGTCCGCGGCGATGACTTTCAACGTCGAGTCGATGCCGACGCAGTACCGCAGATTCAGCGATTCCAGCGTCGTGCGAAATTCCGTCACCGTGCCGAAGGCGCTGTCGGCCAAGACGATGCCGCCGAGTCCGTTGGCTTGCGCGCGACGCAGCATCGTCAGGGCCAGTTGCCATTTCGGCTGATAGCCGACGCTCTCCGGAACGCCGGAGGTCGTCATTCGCTCGGGATCATCGGCCCACGCCTGCGGCAAGTACAACTCGGCATCGAGACCGACCACCTCGCGCGGCGTCGCCATCTGCAGCGTCACGGCGACCTGGCAACTTGCGACCTTACCGAGCGTCCCCGTGTATTGCCGCGCTACGCCGACCGAAGACTTCCCTTGTTTCGGAAAGCCCGTATCGTCGAGGATCAAGTATCCCTTCGTGCCGAACTTACCGCCGATCCACCGCTGCAGACCATCGAGCACCGCTTGCTCGTCCCACGGGCTCTGGTTGATGAACTGCTGCAACGCTTGTTCGTAGTCCTCCGCACCGGATTCGATCTTCCGCAAGCGGGCCGCCATCGGCTCGATGCTCTTGCGTCCGCCGTCCAACAGCACCCCGCGCAAGTACGTCTCGCACCATCGCCGTCGTCGCGCGTTGCCCAGGGTCCCCACGACGTCGTCCAGGAACGACGTCAAATCCTTACGCAGCTTCGTCAACTTGCGTGCATCCATGACCCTGATCTTGTCCGAACTACGAAAATCGACCAAGATCAGTTAACGGAGTAATACTAGCAGCCTGTTGATTTTTCGCCCGTGGCGCTATGCTCATGTCGGGCCTGAAATGGTGATGCGACGCGGAGTATAACGCGATGTCGATGGGACGGCGGAAGCGGCGGCAGGAGTCGTTGTTCGTGGCGACGGCGGACTTGGCCCGGTCGGCGGGCCATCCGTTCTATCGGAAGCTGAACGAACTGTTGGCGGAGGCGGAGTTCGACCGCTGGATCGAAGGCCGCTGCGAACCGTACTACGAAGCGGCCGACCATCCGGGCCGCGTCTCGATCCCGCCGGGGACGTTCTTCCGAATGCTGCTGGTGGGCTACTTCGAGGGAATCGATTCCCAGCGGGGCATTGCCTGGCGGTGCGGCGACAGTCGCAGCTTGGCCGAGTTCCTGAACTACGGTCAGCAGGAGGCGACGCCTGACCATTCGACTCTCTCCTACACGCGGAAGCGATTGCCGCCCGAGGTGTTCGACGAGGTGTTTCAGTTCGTCTTAAAGCTCGCTGACGAGAAGCGATTGATCGGCGGCAAGACGGTCGGCGTCGATAGTACGACGCTGGAGGCGAACGCGGCGATGAAGAGCATTCTGCGTCGCGATACGGGGGAAGACTGGAAGCAGTACGTCGTGCGGTTGATGAAGGAAGAAGGGAAGATCGACCCGAAGGACGAGCCGACCGACGAGGAGATTCGCCGCTTCGACAAAGGGCGGAAGAACAAGAAGGTCTCGAACGACGAGTGGACCTCGCCCGTCGATCCCGACGCCCGGATCACGCAGTTGAAAGACGGCCGGACGCACTTGGCGTACAAGGCCGAGCATGTGGTCGATCTGGAGAGCGATCTGATCTTGGCGGCCGAGATTCGCCCGGCCGACCACGGTGATTCGCAAACGCTTTGCGACAGCGTGCTGAAA
>CAMCTH010000723.1 GCA_945877965.1 Planctomicrobium piriforme
TCTCCAGATCGTTGATCCGGTAGCCGCTGTTGCAGTCGATGTGAAACGTTTGCGTGGGGAAGCGATCGCGGATGAAGCGGAGCATTTCGATATCCCAGCCCGGGCGATACTTGAGCTTCACGCGCTTGTAGCCCGCTTCGAATGCCAGCCCGCAATCGTCGGCAAGTTCAGCGACCGAATCGGTAACGCCGAAGTCGGCCCCGACGTCGACCGAAGTCCGCGTCGCACCGATCCGCTTCGCCAGCGGCATTTGCTGGACCGTCGCATCGAGCACCCACCAAGCCGTATCGAGCGCGGCCTTGGCGAACGGGTTTCCCTTGAAATGCTTGAGCTTCGTTTGCAGCTCGTCGCCGGAGGAAATGGTTTGCCCCACAATCGCGGGGGCGAGCCATTTCTTGAGCACGGCAAAAATGCCGCCGCCCCATTCGGGACTGTAGCACGGCGCGGCCAGCGGCGAAGCTTCGCCCCAGGCATAAGCACCGCCGCCGCTCATGCGGACGAGGACCGACTCGATGACCGAATCTTCGCCGTAGGCAGTGCGCCACGGGCTGATGAGCGGCATGGCAACGTGGTACAGATCAATGGCGTCGATGTACATGAGGGGCTCCGCAAAAGAAGATCGCTGCGGTCAATGTATTCAACGACGCTTCGCGGTACAATCGCCGCATCGCATCTCGCATTGCCCCTTCCGTGCATCGACCGAGGCTCAATCATGGACGCCGCGCCCGCCGCCGACTCGTCTCCGCAACCCCGTTGGAAGCCGATCCCTTCGATCCACCGCCGCATTTTGGGCGTGCTGGTCGAGAAGGCGAAGACGGTGCCCGAGTCGTATCCGATGACGCTAGCAGGCATTTGCACCGCCTGTAATCAGAAGAACAATCGCTATCCGCTGATGCAGCTGGAGCAAGAGCAACTCGACGAGCCGCTCGAACAACTCCGCGCGCTGGGGGCTATCTCGCTGGTGCAAGGGAGCGGCCGGGTCGAGAAATATCGACACTATCTACGCGAGTGGCTCGGCGTCGAGGCGACGGAGCTGGCTGTGATGACGGAGTTGCTGCTCCGCGGGGCGCAGACGGAAGGGGAGCTACGCCAGCGAGCATCACGCTTGGAGCCGATCGCCGACCTGACGACGCTCCGCAACTTGCTGCGCTCGCTGACGCAGAAAAACCTAGTACTCTCGCTCACTTCGGCAGGCCGCGGACACGTCGTGACGCACAATCTCTACGAGCCGCGCGAGCTGGAAAAGGTCAAGCGCGAATACGGCGAAGCGGTCGTCGGCGGGCACGTCGCTCCGGAGTCGGACGACTCGGCGGACGACGAGGGGGCAACGCCGGCGAAGCCCGGCCGTGCACCGTCGCCGGAAGCCGAAGGCCTCCGCGACCTGGTCGCGTCGCTGCAGCAAGATCTTGATGCGCTGCGGGCATCGGTCGAGTTGCTGAAGTACGACGTCGCGGCGTTGCGGAAACCGGAGTAGGCGCTCCGCGAGTTACGACGGCTCGGACCATTTGGCGACTTGGCCCGTGCGATAGGCGCGGTTCCCTAAGTGCGCGGCATACACCGCTTGCACGCCGGCCTCGGCCGGGGCGTTCGGCTTTTGGCGGCTGCGGATGCATTCGATCCAGTTGGTCAGGTGCAGCAGTTCGCCGTCGGGCTGGGCATAAAAATCGGCCCCGCGCGGGCCTTCGCCCAGGATCATTTCGCTCTTCGGCGTCTTGCTGTTCCGTTCGGGGAACATAATGTAGCCGCCGCGGTCGGCGTACAACGTCGCGTCGCGACCCATTACTTCGATCATCGACGCATTTCGGGCGTTCACAAACGTACCTTCAAAGTAGACCTGCGTCTTTCGCTCGGGATAGCGGACCAACGTCTGGATCGTGTCGGGCGTTTCCCAGAGGCCGGCCGTCGTGAAGTGATCGCCGATCGTGGCCGCGCTTTCCGGCTTGTCGAGATCGCACAACCAGTTGGCGACGTCCATCCAGTGGACCATCAGATCGGTGAGAATGCCGCCGCCGAAATCCCAGAACCAACGCCAATTGCGAAAGCGATAGGCGTCGAACGGTTGCGGCTTCGCGTTCCCCAAGAAGCTCGTCCAATCGAGCGACGACGGATCGATTTCGAGCTTGTTCACCAAGTGTCGCGGCTGATTGCGATTCCAGGTGAGATGCACCTTGTGAATCTCGCCGAGTTGGCCGGCCTGGATCAGCTCGCGGGCCTTTTGCAGATGGGGCATGCTTCGTTGCTGCATGCCGACCTGCACGATTCGGGCATGCTTGTTCTGCGCGTCGATCACGGCTCGCCCCTCGGCCAGATCGTGCGTCAACGGCTTCTCGACGTACACATCCTTGCCGGCCGCACAGGCGTCGACCGTCATCGGCACATGCCAATGATCCGGCGCGCCGATCAGCACGGCGTCGATATCCTTGCGATCCAAAATCTCGCGATAACTTTTGGACGTGACCGCCTGCGGGTCGGCCAGCTTCTTGGCCATGTCGAGATGGACGTCCCACACGTCGCAGACGGCGGCGATTTTAACGCCCGGTATTTTGACGAGCGATTCCATCAGCTTGCGGCAACGTCCACCGGTACCGATGCATGCGACGTTGATCGTCTCGTTGGTAAAGAATCCGCGGGCCGTGCCGGTGAAGCCGGCGGTGAGCGACGCAGCGGCGGCTGAACTCGATGCTTTCAAAAAGTCGCGACGATCGAACATGGAAGCACTCTTGTTATCGAGAGGGATGCGGCGTGTGGGGCGATGTCGAGTATTCTCGCCGCTGCGCGTTACGAATTCAACTCGACCGCCTCTTCCCAGTGTTCGTACAGTTGCTGCAATTCGGTCCGCAGGCGATCCATGTCGGCCTGCGTTTGCTTCACGAGCCGGCCGTCGCGGAGCGTCTCGGGGAGCATTAGCTTCCCTTGCAGTTGCTCGATTTGCGACTCGTGCTCGGCGATATCGGCCTCGACGTCGGCCGTTTTGCGGAACGGAAACTTGCGTTTGGGACGATCTTTCTTCGGGCCGTCGGGCTTCTT
>CAMCTH010000724.1 GCA_945877965.1 Planctomicrobium piriforme
GCGAACGCGGCTCGTTTGACGCCGCGGCTGCCGAGGATCTTGTTGAACATCTCTTGGTCGGTCGTGTGATAGCCGACCGTCGCGTCGGGGTCTTTCAATTGATGACCGGTGAGAATGCAAACGACCGACTCGTCGGGGCCGATGACCCCTTCTTGCACGAGCAGCCGCGCGCCGGCGACGCTCGCAGCACTGGCCGGCTCGCAGCCGAGTCCGCCTGCGCCGACTTGCGCCTTCGCATCGAGAATCTCTTGGTCGGTCTGCTCGCGGACGACGCCGTTGCAGACGTCGAGAGCGCGAAGGCACTTGGTCAGGTTGACCGGGCGATTGATCTCGATGGCGCTGGCGATGGTGCTGGCCCGGCGTTTGTCGGCATCCATCTGGGCGTAGAAATCGTCGGCGATCGCGAGGTCGGGGCGACCGTCGTTCCAGCGGAGTCCCTGCTGTTCGTACAGGCGATAGAGCGTGTTCGAGCCCGCGGCCTGGATGATCGCGAGCCGCGGCACCTTGTCGATCAGGCCGAGCTGCTTCAGTTCCATGAAGGCTTTGCCGAACGCGCTCGAGTTGCCGAGGTTGCCGCCCGGCACGACGATCCAATCCGGCACTTGCCAGCGGAGCCCTTCGAGCACGCGGTACATGATCGTCTTCTGGCCTTCCAAGCGGAACGGGTTCACGCTGTTGACCAGATAGATGCCGAGCTGTTTGGAGACTTCGCGGACGCGTTGCATCGCATCGTCGAAGTCGCCGGCGATTTGGACGGTGAGCGCGCCGTAGTCGAGCGCTTGCGAGAGCTTGCCGTAGCTGATTTTGCCCGAGCCGATGAAGATGACGGCCTTCATCCCCTTGCTGACCGAGCAGTAGGCGGCGAGCGACGCGCTGGTGTTGCCGGTGCTCGCGCAGGCGGCGCGGGTGGCGCCGATCGAGCGGGCGTGGGTGAACGCGGCCGACATGCCGTTGTCTTTGAAGCTGCCCGACGGGTTCATCCCTTCGTACTGCAAATACAACTTGCCGGTGCCGAGGCCGGCGTACTTGCCGACGGCCGGCGCGTG
The DNA here is from genome assembly GCA_945877965.1 of Planctomicrobium piriforme. Lineage (GTDB taxonomy): Bacteria > Planctomycetota > Planctomycetia > Pirellulales > PNKZ01 > CAMCTH01. The sequence goes on from CAMCTH010000724.1 coordinate 1,047, forward strand.
TTGCAGCAGCGTTTGGCCTTCGCCGATGGTGACGACCTGCTCAGGCTTGGCGAAGGGGAGCAGATCGTGGAACCGCCAGACGCCGCTGAAGGCGAGCGGATCGTAGCGGCGGGTCCACTTGGTCTCGAACCACGCAAGCGACTTGGGGACCGGCAGGCGGTCCCAATCGTATTGAATGTCGAGCAGGCTGCCGCAGGTGCCGCACTCGGTCAGAGCCTCGTCGGTGCCGAACGTCGCCCCGCACGCCGGGTTAATGCAGCGTTGAAAGGCGAGATCGGTCTGCCGGGCGACGCTCATCGGGTCGATCCTAGGTGCGAGAAAGGCAATCGGCGCAAGGGATTGGCGATCAATCGTATCGGCCGAGCGGGACGTGCCAGTCTACGCAGGTCGGTGAAAAGCGACAAGAACGACCGGGCCGGCAGCAAGCGATGAACCAAATGGATTCACCGACCGTAAGTAGCGTGTGACAAGGGGGCTGCGACCGACGCGACGCTCGGGCGCGGCTTGCTAGCACGATGTTTGACACCCCCCGACACGCGATGTTACAATGGCAATTCTATCGGGTCGGTAGAGAGCCCGTACAGGCATTGCCCATCTCAAAAGTGGCCGTCGACGAGAACCTAGGAGTTACCGCGATGAAGAAGTCCGAAATGAAGCCCTTCCGCGACCGCCTGATGGCCCTGCGTGCCCGCCTGCGGGGTGAAGTGCACCAATTGGCCGACAGCGCTCTGCGCGGCCAAGGGGGGGATCACTCGTCGATGCCGATCCACATGGCCGATTTGGGGAGCGACACGTTCGAGCAGGACTTCACGCTGACGCTGATGGAATCGGAAGAATCCACGCTGGCGGCGATCGAAGACGCCCTAGAGCGAATGGAAGAAGGGACTTACGGCGAATGCGAGTCTTGCGGCGGCAAGATTCTGAAGGCCCGACTCGAGGCGCTGCCTTACGTCGGTATGTGCGTGAAATGCGCGGGCAAAGAGCAATCGCAGAAGCCTCGCTAGAGGGCGCTTGTTCGTTCGGTGCCGCTGCCGGCTCAATTTCTGCCGTTCCCCTGAGGCCCCGCAACTTATAAAGTTGCGGACCCAGGTAAGGAGTCGGCTGTGAACGGTATTTCCAAAGCTCGAGTGCTGTTGTTTTTGGCGGTTGCCGTAGGCGGCTGCGCGCTCGACCTGTGGTCGAAGTCGTACATGTTCAACCGTCTCGGCATGCCCGGCGGACAGACGTGGTGGATCTGGCCCGAGTACTTTGGGTTTCAAACCAGTTTGAACCAAGGAGCCTTGTTCGGCATCGGCCAAGGGCAAGTTTGGCTCTTTGCTACGCTTTCGATCGGGGCGGCAGGAGCGATCTTGTACTGGCTCTTCGTCGCCGGAGCGGCTCGCGACGGGTTGCTGACCCTGGCGCTGGCCGGAGTGATGGCCGGCGTGCTCGGCAATCTCTACGACCGTCTGGGGCTCTGGTGGACGCCGGCGAACTTCGGCTATCCGCAGCATGCGGTTCGCGACTGGATTTTGCTCCAGTACGGCCAATGGATTTGGCCGAACTTCAATGTGGCCGACATGCTGCTCGTCGGCGGGGCCGGGCTGCTGGTGCTGCACGCTTGGTGGATGCCGGTCGAGGCCCCCAGGCCGTCGTCGTCGGGCTCGAAGACTTTGCCCGGCGTCTAAGTAATCGCCTTCGCTAAATCCGCCATCTTTGACGTGCCCGACAGAAGTCCAAGTTGGTCAGGAATAGTGAAGACTTCCGTTATTGCTGAGGAAAATGACTGGTTTTGTCTATTGGATTGGGCGCCTGGCGCTAGACTGTCGGAGTGACTCGAATTGGGCTGATACGGATCGCCAGGAATAACGGCGCGCGGGGGTTGCGCGATTTCGGCGAGCGCGATAATCTGCGCGTCGGGCGGTCGTATTCGGGCCGTCGAGACCGACGCCCGGAGGTCGTGAAGATGACGGTGACTCTGCATTGTTCGGATGCCGA
>CAMCTH010000725.1 GCA_945877965.1 Planctomicrobium piriforme
TGGCCGGCTGCCGCAGCGGATGCCAAGAAGAACCAACTCCTGGCACTCGACGATCTCTTCGACGGCCGCCATGCCGCGATCGATGCCGAGGCCGAACGGCTGGCCGAGCGAATCGCCGCGGCCGTTCGTCGACCGAGCCCGGATCAACCGTCGTTCGCCGACGTCAACATTCTGAGATTGCGCTATGCCGCAGTAAAATGGCTCCGTCCGTTGGCTTGGCGGCGAAGCTTGTCCCCCGCGATGCGGCCGCAACACTACGACCTTCATGTGTCGACCGACGGAGAGGACGCTGAGTATTCAGCCCTCTGGCAGGCGCTGGCCGCCGCCGACGGCTGTGAATTGCAAACGGTCGAAGCTCCGACGACGCAAACCGACTCTCCGTCCGCTCCGTTCAACAACTCAGCGTGGCGGCGACGGCTCGCTCGCTGGTCCGAATCACTTCGGCAGCTCCGCGCCACGGGCAACTCGCCGACGCGCGTGCTGCTCTGCGGCAATCCCCGCTTGCTCGATCCGCTATGCGCGGAGTTCGTACGACGCGGCATCTCCACGGCTTGGCTATACGATCGATTCGCCGTTCAAAGCGGCGTTCGCTGGAGCCTCCGCGGCGTCCCGACGTTCACTTGCGACGAAGCCGGACCGTCGGCCGTCTCAGCCGCCGCGCCGCAACTTGGCGAATCGATTCGTTATGATCGCGTCGACCTGACGGCCGTCGTGCGAACTTGGCTCGAACGACGGCACGCGGAAGTCGGCGACGCACAATCGCGACAAGCGCGACGCATTGAAGACCACGTCGCTACGTATCGGCCGACGCACGTCGTCGTCGACGAGGACGCGACGCCGTTGCCGCGGATGTTGGTGGCGGCCGCACAGAATTGCGGGGCCCGGACCGCCGTCGTCCAGCATGGAGCGTGCGGCATTCGCTTCGGCTTCGCACCGCTGAAAGCCGATCGATTCCTGGCCGCCGACGCCGGATCGCAAAAACAATTGACCGCCTGGGGCGTCGCCGCCGATCGCGTCGTCGTGACCGGCTCGCCGTATCGCGCCCGCTTCCTCGCCGAGGTTCGCGCCGCACGTCGTTCGTCGTCGTCCACCTCGCGTCGAAGCATCTTGCTGCTGGCGACGGTGCCGCCGCGCGAACGGCGTCCCGATGCGGTCGAGTACCATTTCACCGCGAAAACCTACGAGCAGATGCTCATCACGGCCTGCTCGGCCGTTGCCGAGTTGCCCGGCTGTGAACTCGTTCTCCGTCGCCACCCGCGCGACGCCGGCGATGCGACGCTCACGCGCGTCTTATCTCAATTTCCTCAGCTCAAGAATCGCATTTCGTCTCGTCGAGAAAAACTCGGGCAACTCGTCGCCGCGGCCGATTGCGTGCTAAGTTGCGCATCGAGCAGCGGGATCGAAGCGGCCGCGGCGGGTGCCTGCGTGGTACAGCTCTTGCCCGCAGGATCCGGAAACCTGCTCCCTGCGGAATGGTACGGTTTGCTGGGGACCGCTCGCACGATTGATGAACTGCGACCGCTCCTGCAGCATGCGCTCGACGATTGGAAACAGCCGCCGAGTACTTCGAGCGAATCACCGCAAGATGCAGCCCATCGGTTGGCCGAAGCCGTGCTGTATTCGGCCGAGACGATGCGCCGGCCGCATTTCGCCGACTCGAAACGTGTGGAGGCGAAACATGCCTGACTCCGTCGCGTGGGCGGACTTTCGCCGCCGTTGCTTGAAACCGGACTCGGACCGATTGGGAACATGGACCGCTCGTCGGATCGCGCGCCCGATCGCGCTACGAATCACGCACGTCGTTGCGCCATACGGAATTTCGGCCCATCAAGCGACGCTGACCGCTTCACTTACCGCGCTGGCAGCCGTCGCCTGTTTTGCCTGGGGAACGCCGTTCGCTTGGTTGATCGGCGCGTTGCTGCTGGAAGGTTGGTACGTGCTCGATCACGTCGACGGCCAACTCGCTCGCTGGCGCGGCACCGCCTCGCTCGACGGCACGACGCTCGACTACTTGATGCATCACAGCGTGAACGCGCTGCTGCCCTTGAGCATCGCCTTCGGTATCGCGCGAACGTCGGGCGAACTCGGTTGGTGCCTGCTCGGTGCGATCTGGAGTTGGGGGATGCTGTTGCTCGGCATTCGCCACGATACGCGCTACAAATCGTTCATTCAACGCCTGAAACATGTGCACGGCACGTTGCACGTCGTCGGTGGCGGAGGAGGGCGGCCGGTTCCGTCGGCTTGGCCGAAAGCAAACCTCCGCGGCCTGATCGGTTGGTGTGGGCAAAAACTCTTCGAAGCCCAAGCCCTCGCGCATGTACTGCTGATCGTCGCCGCGGCGCGATGCCTGCTTGCCGACTACGAGCAAGCACTCGCAATCGCCACGCTGGCCGTGCCGGCATTACTGGCGACGCCGCTCGCCGCCTTTTTAATTGCTCGCGAACTGCGACGCGGCGAAGCAGAAACGCAGTTTGCCGCTTGGTTTCGCGTCCCGGCCGAGGGGTCGCTCGAATTCCGCGACGGACATTGGTTCGTGGAAGCCTCAAGCGGGTCCCTCGCTCCTGATGATCGGCGAGTCGAAGTCCGCGGCTAACTTGCGGCTCATGTCTTGACCCAATGACGGCCCGGGTCATACAGTCGCAACTTGCCGACTCAGGGACGAGTTCGGGGGAGCAAGCATGGACGCGGTCGCCGTCGACGTACTGGTGCTGAATTACAACGGCCGCGCACTGCTGGCCGAGTGTTTGCCGTCGATCGTGCGCGCTGCCGCAGCGTCGAAAAATGCCTGCCGCGTAGTCGTCGTCGACAACGATTCGAGCGATGATTCACTTAGCTGGTTAGCCGCACACTTTCCAACCGTCGCCCTCCGCCGCTGCACCAATCGCGGGCTCTGTTCGTTCAACGACGTCCTCGCCGAGTCCACGGCCGCTGTTTGCTTACTCTTGAACAACGACGTCCAAGCGGACGAGCGTGCGTTCGATCCCTTGATCGAAGCGGTCTTGAGTCCGACAAAATCCGAT
>CAMCTH010000726.1 GCA_945877965.1 Planctomicrobium piriforme
GCAACGGCGCGTCGTCGATTCGATGACGTGGCTCGAACCGGGCATCAACTGCGTGTTCTTGTGAATGATCCGCAGCGCGCTTTCGAGCGACGAGTTGTACAGATCGCACGCGCCGCGGAACTGCGGGTCGTACGGATTGCGGGCCGGGCCATAGCGCGGATCGAACAGGTAGAGATAGGCGTAAGCGACGGCCGTCTCATAGAAATCGAGGGCCGCCTTTTCGTTGCTGCCGTCGGCCTTTTTCCCGGCGATGTACGCGAGTTCCGCCGTCGCGTGGGCCAGCTCAATCGCCGGTTCGCGCTCGACGATCCCTTGGAACTTGAGCAGCAATTGATGCGGGTCCCCTTCGAGATCGCCGACCGCGTCGTAACGACGCAGCGTCTGCATCGTCCGTTCCGAAGGTTTCGGTCCGCTGCGGGCCGTCAGGCTGAGCTGTTCGCTGAGCGGGTTCTTGGGGACGCTGCGAACTTTGACGTACTGCGTCGCCGAGCTGCAGCCGCCGGCGAACGTCGCCGCCGTGAGCGCAAACAACAGCACCGCCGTCGCCGTCGTGCGGCCGCGGCGTGGGCATGTGAGTGTTGTGCGTTGATGCTCGGGCGAAATGGTCACGTACGGACGAGCCCGCGAGGAACGTGGCAGAGGTGTGTCGGCGGAGCCGCGGCCGGAGCGATTCCGTCCGCAGCGCAGTCGTGGAGAGAGACGAAATAGAAGCATCGCCGCCGAGCGTCAACGGCGATCGACGTGCCGGCGTTTTGTCGTCCTGCCGCGGCGCGACCGAGGGTACAATAGTCAACTTAAAGACGATGCCGGCAGCGGTGTGCCGGCGGACAGCCACTTGCTTCACGGACTCGACATGCCGCCTAGCGTTATCCACGGTCTCGACGAACTACGCTCTCTGATCGGCAAGCGACTGGGGACCAGCGACTGGTACGACGTGACGCAAGAACGCGTCAACGCTTTTGCCGACGCGACCGGCGATCAGCAATGGATCCACGTCGATCCCGAGCGAGCGGCCGTCGAGTCGCCGTACGGCACGACGATCGCGCACGGGTTTTTCACCCTTTCGCTCGTCATCTCGTTGGCCAATCAGGCCTTCCAGATCGAGGGGGTCAAAATGATCGTCAACTACGGCCTCAATCGGGTCCGCTTTCCTGCGCCGCTCAAAGTCGGGGCGCGGATTCGGCTGCACGTCGACTTGGTCGAAATCGCCGAGGCGAGCCAAGGGGTGCAGGCCGTGATTAAAGAGACGTTCGAAGTCGAAGGGGAATCGCGTCCGGCGTGCGTTTCGGAGCAGGTGCTACGACTGTTTTTCTAGCCGCAATGGATTACGATAAGGGCCCGAGTTCCTGCGTGACCCGAGCCGTTTCTCCCACCGCGATCGACAGATCATCCCGCCGTGCATCCTTCGTTCGACACACAAGTGCTGACGCCGCGACTGGTGATGCGTCCCGCCCGCGCGGAGGATGTCGACGTTCATTTCGAGGCGGCCCGGGAGTCGCTGCTCGAGTGCGGGCGCTGGCTCAGTTGGTGCGTGCCGAACATGACGCGCGACGACAGCGAGGCGTGGGTCACGAAGTGTCGCGAGGCTTGGCTGAGCGGCGAGTTTTTTAGTTTTTATCTCTTTGACCGCGCGACCGACGGTTTCGTCGGCTGCTGCACGATCAACGACATCGACCGCTTTCGGCTCCGCGCGAATCTCGGCTATTGGATCCGCACCGGCAGTCAAGGAGTCGGTTGCGCCAGCGAGGCGGCGCCGGCCGTCGCGCGCTTCGGCTTCGAGCGTTTGAGCCTGATGCGGTTGGAGATCGTTGCGGCGGCGAAGAACGTGGCGAGCCGCCGCGTGGCGACGAAGATCGGCGCGACGCGCGAAGGTCTGGCCCGAAATCGCTTGCGAGTTCACGGCGTGCAGCACGACGCGTACGTCTTTTCCCTCATCCCCGGCGACCTGCCGCCGCTCGCGGAGTCGCAATGAACGCCGGTCTGCTCAAGGCGTGCGTCGCCGAGGTCCTCGGCACGTTCATCCTCGTCTTCTTCGGGTGCGGCTCGGTCCATAGCGCCGTGCTGCTTGGCGGACTCGTCGGTCTGTGGCAGGTCGGCATCGTTTGGGGCTTGGCGATCATGCTGGCGGTGTATGCCGTCGGCGCGGTGAGCGGTGCGCATCTCAATCCGGCGGTGACGATCGCGCTGGCCGTGCGCGGTCGCTTCGACTTCTCGCGCGTCTTGCCATACATCGCGGCGCAGTTCGTCGGGGCCTTTGCGGCGGCCGCCGTCTTGTTCGGTCTCTTCTCCGGTTTCATTGCGGCCCGCGAAGCCGAAAAGGCGACGACTCGCGGCTCGGCCGGCTCGATCGTGACGGCCATGTGCTACGGCGAATACTTTCCCAACCCCGGCGGAATCTCGACCGCACCGGGGCATTTTGTGCCGGCCGATTGGGAGGAACTAAGCCGACTGGTCTCGCATCCGACGGCGTTTTGCGCCGAGGTGCTTGGCACCGCACTCTTGGTCTTAGTCATCTTCGCAACGACCGACGCTCGCAATCGCGGCGCGCCGGCCGATCGCTTCGCACCGGTCTTCATCGGCCTGACGGTAACGGCGCTGATCTGCGTGTTGGCCCCGTTGACGCAGGCCTGCTTCAACCCGGCCCGCGATCTTGGCCCGCGGGTGTTTGCGTACTTAGCCGGTTGGGGGAGCGCCGCCCTGCCCGGCCCGAACGGGATCGGGTTTTTCACGGTCTACATCGTCGCCCCCATCGTCGGCGCAATCCTCGGCGCGACGGTGTACGATGTCGTGTTGGCCGACAAATCGCACGGACCGAGCGACGACGTCGGGTAGGTCGTGAATTCTTCGCATCTAGGTTTTGGCATCATGCAAAACGTCAATTCTCTTTCGCTCTGCGCGATCGTCTTGCTCAGCGTCGGGTCGTCCTTTGCGGCCGAGCCCGCGTCGCTTGATCCGGCTCTCCCCTACTCTGCCGAACGGGGGAACTCGGTGACGTACGACGTCGATTATTCGGTCGTC
>CAMCTH010000727.1 GCA_945877965.1 Planctomicrobium piriforme
GACTTCCTGGCCGAAGTCCTGACAGGCAAAGACGTTTGATGTGCGCTGGCCGTGCCCTAACTCTCTCCCCGGATCCGTCTCCAACGCGAGTTCCAGCACGTCCCGGGGCGAGGGGACCAAACTGGAGGTGATTACGCAGTGTCGGGGCCCGCTTACGCTGCTCGCCGCTCGCTTCTAAGATGAAGCGATATGTTCGCCGTCTATCTCTTCAGCTACGCAGAACTCTATCTCGTCCCGGGCTTGGTTTGCCTGGCGATCTTGCTTTTCGCCGGGCGGAAGCTGCTCTCAACGACGTTGCTCGCTCCGATATTTTGGTGCGGCCTGTCGGTGGTCGGCGCCGGCTCGGCTTTTCGTTACGTCTACGGTTCTCAAGCCGACGGCGTCTACTATCGCTATCTCGCGGCCGTGTTGCTGATCGCGCCGACGTTGGCATTGCTCGGTGCCAAGCGGCCGCAAAACGGAGCGTGGCAATTCATCGTGCTCACGCTCGTGGGAGTTCTGCTTCTGCCCGTAATGCAAGGTTGGTTGTTCGGCGATCAACAGCCGCACGTCCATTTGTTGTTCCGATGGGTCATCGTGACCCACATTCTCATTGGAGTCGTCAATTACTTGCCGACACGGTACGCCGCGCCTGCTTTATTCTTCGGGGCGACACAGACCTTGATTTCGGCCGAGTACTTTCCATTCGCCTTGCCGCAGGTTGCACGACTTTGGCCGATTACCCTTTGGTGCCTGTGCGCATCGTTGATTTGGGCGAGCGTTGCGGCGCGTCGCACTCGGCTGACTCCTGGTCTCGATCGCCTCTGGCTTGACTTTCGCGACGCCTACGGGCTCGTCTGGGGATTGCGGATCGCGGAACGTTTGAATGCTTCGGCGCAAAAACATGGTTGGCCGGTGGAGTTTACTTGGGGCGGAATGATCGTGCGCGAGGGGGCCGAGTTGGATGCCGAGACGCGGCATCGGGTGGAGCGGGAGATGCGGTCGCATTTGCGGCGGTTTGTGTCGCACGATTGGATTGCCGCGCGGCTGCCTGATTCACCGTCGGCGAGACCGCTTACCGGCGCGCGCGGCTCGGAGTAGAATAATCCGCATGAACCCAGCGACGCTGACTGTGCCGACGGCCGCCGAGGAATTGGGGCGACGTTTTCATGCGTTGGAACGGCTGCTCGAAGTGACCCGCACACTGGCCGAAGAGGTCGACACCGACCGCATCATGCCGCTGGCGATTCGCGAGGCGTGCCGGGCGTTGGATTGCGAACGGGCCAGTCTGTATGCCTTCGATGAAGTGACGAAGGAGTTGTACACGACGGCGACCGTCGGCCTGGAGATCAGTGAGATTCGGACCGTGCTCGGGCGCGGCATCAGCGGCGCGACGGCCGAGTCGCGCCGGGCTGAGATCATTTCCGATCCGCCGAACGATCCTCGTTGGTCGCCGAGAATCGACAAGGCGACCGGCTTCAAGACGCGCAACATTCTGTCGGCCCCGATCATCGCCCCCGACGAACGGCTGCTCGGCGTGTTGCAACTGATCAACAAGCGGGGCGGCGATTTCGATGAGTTCGATCTGCAATTGGTGACGGCCTTCGCCAGCCACACGGCCGCGGCGTTGTATCGAGCGCACTTGGTCGAACAGCGACGCGAGCAGCAGATCGTCGAGACGGCGCTCAACGCGGCTCGCGACGTGCAGCGCGGCTTCATGCCGCAGGTGCTGAGCACGCCGCCGGGCTACGAGGCGGCGACCTGGTGGTTGCCGAATCAAGCAATCGGCGGCGACTATTGCGACTTGGTTCCGTTGCGCGACGGCGGCCTCGGGTTGATCGTGGCCGACGTGAGCGGTCACGGCCTGGGGCCGAGCTTGCTAATGGCGTCGGTCCGCGCGGCGTTGCGAGCGCTGATCTTGGTGCAGAGCGCGCCCGAGACGATTTTGAGCATGCTCGGCAAAACGCTGTACGCCGATCTCGAACGCGGCCTGTTCATCACGATGTTCCTCGGCAGCCTCGACGTTCGTCAGCATGTGTTGCAATTCTCGAATGCCGGGCACGCGCCGGCGTTGCACTACTCGGCCAAGCGGAATCGCTTTCGCGCGCTCGATGCGACCGGCATGCCGCTGGGAGTCGAAGACCCGCCGAGCTACACGACCGGCCCGACGATCACAATGGAAGTCGGCGACATGGTGCTGCTCTGCACCGACGGCATCGTCGAAGCGATGGACGTGACCGGCAAGCAGTTCGGCGTGAAGCGACTGAAAGAATTCGTCCGCAAGAATCTCGCCCTGCCGCTGACGGAACTCGTCTTCAAAATCGGCGAAGAAGTGCAAGGCCACTACGAAGGCGACGCCCCGGCGGACGATTTGACGGTGCTTGCGGTGCGCAGGACGGCGACGTAGAACCTCTCGCTACGGCCGATTGCATGACGCATGGCCACAGGGGAGGGGATATGACGGCCGATGCTACCGACTCCAGCGAGCTTGCGCAGAACAGCGCGACTCTGCCGTCGCAGGTGCCCACGATTCCGATTCAGCGTGACGCCAACTTGCGTTACGTCGCCGCGTCGTTCGACAACGTCGTGCAACTGCTCGGGGGCGTGTTCTTAATCAAGTCGCTGCCGCCGTCGTGGGCCGTGCTGCAGGTGCCGCTGATTCCGATCATCTACTTCGGCTACTTTTTGTTGTTCGAAGGGTTGTGGGCTACGTCGCCGGGAAAGCTGCTCACCGGTTTAGTCGTCGTGCAGTACTACGGCCGCAAATGCACCTGGCGACAAGCGTGGCAGCGAACCTTACTGCGGCTGGTCGAGGTCAATCCGTTGTTCCTAGGGGCGTTGCCTGCGGCGCTGATGATCATCCGCACGCGGTATCATCAACGGCTGGGAGATAAGTGGGCCCGGACGCACGGCCAGCGCGCATAGCTGGGAAGCCCTGGCAGGCTGGCGCATTTTCGATTGAGCTGCTACACCATGTTCTGGCTGAGCGTTCTGCGGATTGATTGGTGATTGAGCCACGATCCCGGCAGGCGCAGTA
>CAMCTH010000728.1 GCA_945877965.1 Planctomicrobium piriforme
GCCAGCGCCTCGGGTTTCGTCAGCACTTCGAACGCCGGCTCGAAGACCGGCTCGTCTTTGCCCGCCAGCCAGCGGTTCATCCATCGCACCGACCCTTCGCGCAGTTGCAGATGAAAGCCGTGCCCTTCGTCGGTTTCGATCAAGTCGACGCGCTCGGGATAGCCGAAGCGGGCATAGAACCGCTTGCTCTCGCGAAACACTTCCCACGAGCCTTGAATGTTGAACATGTCTTTCGTGGCCGTGCACAGCAACGTCGGCTTCGGAGCCCGCATCATCACATACTCGGCCTGCGTCATGCCGAAGGCGACCTGGCCGAAAATGTTTTGCTCGGCGTCTTGCGGACCGTTCTTGGACAACAAGCTGCGGAACGTAGTAATGTAGCAACTCGGCGCGGCGGCGACGATCCGATCGTCGAGCGCCATCAGATAACTCGTCAGCGTGCCGCCGCCGGAGTTGCCGGTGCAGCCGAGCCGCTTCGGATCGACCTCCGGCCGACTCGCCAAGTAGTCCATCGCGCGAAGACCGTCCCAAATGCGGAACTGCGCGAAGCAGGTGCCGAGCGGAATGCAACTCACGCCGAGGATCGTGTGATTGGGGCCTTGCGTCTGGCCGTCGGGCAACAGCACCTGATGCCGTTCACCTTGCCCCAGCGGGTCGTAACAGAACGAAACGATCCCTTGCTTGGCAAGCGCGATGGCGGCCCGTTGATATTTCTCTTCGCCTTTGCCGTCGGCGCTATGTCCGCACGGCACCAGCACGCCGGGGAACGGGCCTTTCCCGGGAGGGAGAAACAGCAAGCCCGTCACATGGAAGTTCAGCCGACTTGCGAAGATGATTTTCTCGGCGACGTAGCCGTCGCGCTCGACTCGTGCGGTGCTGAAGGCGTCGAGCGGAGTCCGGTCGGGAAAGCCGCCGAGTCGCTCGACGAAGAACGCGCGCATCTTCTGTTGATAGGCGACGGCGTCCGCCTCGGTCTTGATCTTCTCATAAACCGTCGTGCGGCGATCGAGGGCCGCGTCGATCTGCCGCAGCAAATGGCGATGCAACAGCTGCGTCTTCGGCCCGTCGCTCGACTCGGCGGGGAGGACGTCCAGCTCGTCGGCCGCGACGGGCGAGCTCGGCGCGACGAATAGCAGCAAGCCGATCCACAACAGCATCGAACGCAGCATCACGAACCTCGCAGCAACAAGTAACGAAAGAAATCTCGATCTCCGGCGGACGCAATCGACCGACCTTTATTTCGAGCGCACGAAGTGCCCAAAATTGGTGCTCCGCGTCGCGAAGTCGGCGGTGCCGCGCCAGATGATCTGTGCCGGCTTTTCATTCGCGTCGTCGATGTCGACGACGACCGGCGTCATTTGAAAACTATGCCAGTCGGCGGTTTGATTTTTGGTGAGAGCCGAAATCGGCACGGCGACTTCGACCGTCCAACCGGTCGGCGTCCGCGCGGTCGACACGTCGGCCGAACCGACGTCCGGTTTCCCGACGAGCGGCAGCTTGACCGTCGCGGTTTGCTCGGCGGTCGGGGCCGGAACGGTCAGCGAGTAGGTCCCAGTCCGCAGGCGACTATCGGCGACCCGCTCACCGATCCAGCGCGCATCGAACCGCAGTTCTAGCGCATCGCCGGAGACGACCGCATCGTCGGTAACCTCCGCGGCGAAGTAGACGAACCGCTCATCGTGCGACGTCGCAAAGCGGAGCGAAGCGTCGGTCGGCCCTTGCCAGTTCTCGGCGGCCCCCATCAGCCGCGGCTTGTCGCCGGTCGTCAGCGGCAGACCATCCCACTCCTTCGTCGCGCCGTCGACGACGATCGCCGACTCGACCACGGGGCACAAATACTTCCGATCGACGACGACCGGGATCGTCCGCTCGGCGCTCAGCGGCGACTCTTCTTCGAGCGTCCGAATCCGAGCCGTGAGCAGCGTTTGTGCGAACTGCGCGAAGGCGATTTTTTCGCCGAAGCGAACGTCGACTGTGAGTTCCTTCGTTTCGCCCGGCGCGGCGGTCAGCTTCAGCGCGGCGCTCGGTTCGACCGACAGACCACGGAGCGGCAAGCCGTCGATCTCAGCGGTCACTTCGATCGGCGTGTCGAAATCGTTCTTCAGCCGCAGCTCGATCCGCCCCGAAGAGATGCCCGACTCGTCGTCGACCAAGATCGGCACGATCTCGAGCCGCGACTTCGCCAGGAAGTCGCGGAAGCGCTTGATCCCTTTTTCCGTCACCGTGTCGGCCGGCACGATGCCGTCGAGCAGCAAGTTGACGACCGTCGGACCCTCTGGCTCCATCGTCAGCCAGGCGACGTGATCGAACTCGCCGTACGGAACGCCGCGCAACGGCGAGCCGCCGCCGGTCGTCGCCAGGTGATAGTACTTCTGGCCGTTGCGATCGTACTGCACGTAGTGATGCACGTGCCCGGCGAAGACCGTGTGCGGCCGCGTCCCCAAGGCCGCTTCGACCTTCTTCCAATTCGTCAGGTCGGGATTGCCCGACGTGATCGCCCGCTCCGAGATCGTCCAGAGCGGCTTGTGGAAAAAGAGCATCGTCCACCGCGCGTCGGCATGCTTTTTGAGATCCGCTTCGAGCCAAGCCAGTTGCTCGGGCCCGATCTGGTCCTTCGTATCCTCCGACGACAAGCAGACAAAGTGGACTCCCTTGTAGTCGAACGAATACCACTCGACGCCGAAGTGCTTGCGCCAGATTTCGTGCATCGTCGGATTCGAAACGTCGTGATTGCCCGCGACGAAGAAGAACTTCATCTGCATCCGATCGATGAAGCCGAGGAACTCTTTCCATTCCGCCTCGATCACTGCGGGATCGTTTGAATAGCCTTCGATCAAATCGCCGACGGACATCACGAACGTCGGGCGTAGCAAGTTCAAACGTTCGACCGCCTTCATCCAGATGCCGGGACGATGACCGCCGGTGTTGTCGGTCATGATCGCGATCTGAAAGCGATCGGGATCGTCGAGCAGCGGCTTGTCGGACCACGGCTTCGGCCCTGCGATCGCCGGCA
>CAMCTH010000729.1 GCA_945877965.1 Planctomicrobium piriforme
ATCACGAATTGGGCGAGTACGAACGGAGCTACTTGGTGTTCCGCGCGACGGTCGAGAGCAGCTTTGCTCGCGACGGTGCCGTCGCCGGCTTCTTGGAGACGCAGGGTGAGTTCGTGCGGAGCGTCGCGGTGATGCGGCGATTGTTCGCCGAGTATCCGCCGGAACCGTACACGGCGGCCGCCGAGTATGCTTTGGCTCAGAATGCCTTTGCGTATGCCCCGCAAGTGACGACTGACGCTCGCCTGCGTGAAGCGAAGCTGACGAAGGTCGACTTAGTGCATGCCGCCGAGCGGATGCTCGACGATTTCTTGACGGCCGATCCCGACGATCCGGCCGCCGATGAAGCGGCGTTCGCTCAGGCGAACGCGCTGCTCGAGTTGGAGTTCTACGATCGGGCCGTCGCGCGGTGCGAAGCGTTCGTGAAGCGATATCCGAAGAGCGATTTCGTCGATAGCTATCTCTACGTCGTCGGTTACTGTCACTTCGCAGCCGGTCGACCGGAGCAGGCGCTCGATACCTGCCGCCGCGTCGCCGAGATGAAGCGGACCGATCCCTCGACGGGACGCGTGACCGAAGCTCGCAACAAGCAGCGGGCAATCTACATCTTGGGACAGGTGTATCACAGCCTCGGCAAAGCGGCCGACGCGATTCGCGAGTACGCGCGGGTCGCCGATCAGATTCCCGACGCGAAGCAAGCGATCGAGTACTTCGCGCGGCGCGAGATCACGCTGCCCGAGGTGACGACGATCCGTCCCGGTTCGCCGGTGACGGTGAAGCTCAAACATCGCAACGTCGTGAGCGTCGATGTGAAGGCGTACCGCATCGACCTGATGAAGTTCAGCTTGCTGCGACAGAACCTGAGCGCGCTGACGCAGATCAATCTGGCGGGCATTCGTCCGCTGCACGAGACGGTCGTCGAACTAGGCGACGGCAAGGATTATCGCGACTTGGAACGCGATCTGCCGCTGCCGCTGACCGAAGAGGGGGCGTACTTCATCGTCTGCCGCGGCGATAATCTGCATGCCGGCGGTTTCGTCGTCGTCACGCCGCTGGCCGTCGAAGTGCAAGAGGACGCCGTCAGCGGGACGGTGCGCGCGACGGTCAAGGACGTCGTCGCCGATCGCTACGCGGCCGATGTGCATGTGAAGGTAATCGGCTCACGCGACGGCGACTTCAAGGCTGGCGAGACCGATCTCCGCGGCGTGTTCGTCGCCGAACCGATCTCGGGCCAATCGACCGTCATCGCGCAACTCGACGACGATCGCTACGCCTTCTTCCGCGGTAAGACCGACTTGTTGGCGCAGGCGAACGTGCCGAATCCGCCGGCGAACCAAACGCCGGGCAAGCCGCAGGCCGGCGAGGGGCGCAAAGACACGCAGGGGAAAGGCTACCTGCTCGATCAACTGCGACGAGACAACGACGGCAATAGTTTGCGACAACAAGAACTGCTGCGCAACAACTACTACAACAATCCCAACTCGGGCGTAAAAGCGAAGGCGGCGTTCTAAGGGTAATCAGAAGATTCGTTGGGAACGCCCTATGTGGCGTTCCGTGGATCGGCAACTACCACCGTCCGGGCTTTCCCTGCGGTGGCGACGGCGGATTTTCACCGGACTGGGCAGGCCCGTACTCATGCGACGGCGTCGATTCGATACAATTCCCTTGATCTCGCTTTTTTCGTCCGTTAGGCTATCATGTAAGTCGATAAGACCTGATGCGGAACGGCTCCTGGAGCTGAGCCGCGTCCCTGCCTGCTGAGTCGGCCGTCTGAGTGCCGGGCTCGGCTACCTCCATTCCCCGTGGATTGGTGGACCGGCGCTGTCAAACAGAGCTGGTTTGGAGCCTTCTCCGATCCCGGCTTGCTGTGACGCGGGATCTTTGCGTTCAGCCGCTTCTGCGGAGGACCGCCGCGATCCTTAGTCCGGCAGCGTGAGCGTCCGAAACGATTGCGTCCGCGTGTAGTGGCGATTCTTGCGCCCGACTGCGCGGCCGTATTTGCTTGGGCGCTACCCGGTATTGCGAGATCGCTCCTCGTTTGTTCGAGGATCGGTTCTCATGCGCGCTTGGCGAATTTTCAGCCTCGTCTCGGTCACGCTTTTCGTCGCTTGCTTGGCGGTCGGTCTTCCGGCTTCGCTCGGTGCCGCGGAACCCGTCAGCTTTCATAAGCAGATTCAGCCGATCTTTCAGGCCCACTGCCAAGGCTGCCATCAACAAGCCAAGCAGACCGGCGGCTACGAGATGACCGTCTTCGCCAACCTGTTGAAAGGGGGCGAAAGCACCGTCGCCGCGATCGTGCCGGGCAAGCCCGAGTCGAGCTACTTGGTGGAGTTGATTACGCCGGTGGACGGCAAGGCGGAAATGCCGCGCGGTAAAGAACCGCTCAGCGCGACCGACATTGAGTTGATCAAGACCTGGATCGCCGAAGGGGCTAAGAACGACACGCCGGCGAACACCGTCGCCAAGTACGACGCCGAACATCCACCGGTTTACGTTCGCGCCCCGGTTGTGCCGTCGCTCGACTACTCGCCCGACGGCAAGTTGCTGGCCGTCGCCGGTTATCACGAAGTGCTCGTCCATAAGGCCGACGGCTCGGGCCTCGTCGCACGTTTGGTCGGTTTGTCGGAGCGCGTCGAAAGCATCAAATTTTCGCCGGACGGCAAGCGGCTCGCCGTCACCGGCGGTTTGCCCGGTCGCTTGGGCGAAGTGCAAGTTTGGGACGTCGCGAAGCAGACGTTGCTCCTCTCGCAACCGGTCGGTTTCGACACGCTCTACGGCGGCGCGTGGTCGCCCGACGGCAAGAGCATCGCGTTCGGCTGCGGTGACAACAGCGTTCGCGTCATCGACTCGACGACCGGCAAGCAGTCGCTCTTCATGGGCTCGCACAGCGATTGGGTCCTCGACGTTACGTTCACGCCCGACGGTTCGCACGTCGTCTCGGTGAGCCGCGATCGTTCGGCCAAGCTGACTGAAGTCGAGACCGAGCGATTCATCGACAACATCACCAGCATTACT
>CAMCTH010000730.1 GCA_945877965.1 Planctomicrobium piriforme
CGTGACGTCGGTCCGCCGCACGATCGAAGAGAAAAAGTTCGGCCACATCGAGCAAGACACGGTCGTCTCGGCCGGCTCGTACGATGCAGCCCTGCTGGCGACCGGGGCCGCGTGCGATGCGGTCGATCGGGTGTTGAAAGGGGAAGACAAGTCGGCCCTCTGCTTGGTCCGGCCGCCGGGCCATCATGCGCTCAAGAACGCGCCGATGGGGTTTTGTCTCTTCAACAGCATCGCCGTCGCAGCCCGCTCGGCGATCGTCGATCACAAGCTCGATCGCGTCTTAGTGATCGACTGGGACGTGCATCACGACAACGGCACGCAGGACGAGTTCTACGAAGACGCCGCGATCGGCTTCATGTCGAGCCATCGCTTTCCGTTCTATCCCGGCAGCGGTGCGGCCGACGAAACCGGCAAAGGGCGCGGGCTCGGTACGACGGTCAACGTGCCCGTGACGTTCGGCACGCCGCGCAAAAAGTTCATGGAGTTGTTCACCGCCGGGCTCGAAACGATCGCGGGGCGCATGAAGCCGCAACTGGTGCTGCTCAGCGCCGGCTTCGATGCCCACAAGGACGACCCGATCGGCTCGCTCGGCCTCGAAACGGAAGACTACATCGAGCTGACGAAACTCGTCGCGGCCGTGGCCGACGAACACGCCGGCGGCAAACTCGTCTCGGTACTCGAAGGGGGCTACAACCTGTCGGCGTTGGCCGATTCGGTTGCGGTCCATTTGCAAACTTTGTTGGAACGCAAGACATGACGACGATGTGGCCATGTTCGGATCGCCTGTTTACCCGGTCGAGGACGACCGGGCTAAGCGTGTTGATCGCGTTGCTCGGGGTTAGCGTCATCGCGGCCCATGATGAAACGCGCGAGGCGGCCGAGCAGCGGCGGCAGAACGTGGAGCGACTCGCGCTGGCCCAGGCCGATCCGACGGCGGCCAAGTTGCCCGACGAAGAGTTGGCGACGGTGAAGCTCCGCACCATCGACGATGCGACCGGCAAGCCGCTGCCTGCGCTCGTGCGGGTGACGAACGTCGCCGACGGCTTGGCGATTCGCTTGCCGCAAGAGATTCATC
This sequence comes from Planctomicrobium piriforme, assembly GCA_945877965.1. GTDB lineage: Bacteria > Planctomycetota > Planctomycetia > Pirellulales > PNKZ01 > CAMCTH01. The sequence goes on from CAMCTH010000730.1 coordinate 1,076, forward strand.
GCGCGGCGAATTGGTATTCGCTTGCCGCCGAGACGACGCTGCGCTTGCCGCGACGCAAATTGCGGATTGAAGCGCTGCATGGGTTAGAGACGGAACTGGCTTCGCGTGAGATTGATTTGCGTGATGACGCTTCACCCCTCACCCCCGGCCCCTCTCCCGCAAGGGGAGAGGGGGGCCAGACGGGTTTAGTCGAGTTAAAGATTCGACGATTTTATGACGCGGCAAAGGCAGGCCTTTGGTCCGGTAACACGCATCTGCATCTCCGCGGGCTGAGTATTGCCGAGATGGATCGCTATCTCCGGCTCGTGCCGCAGACCGATGGGCTCGACGTTGTGTTCGTGTCGCACCTGCGGCGCGCCGTCGACGATCGCGATTACACCACGAACGTCTTGACGACCGCCGACCTGGCGCGGCTCTCGACGCCGAACGTGCAGTACGGCAACGGCGAAGAGCATCGTCACAACTTCGACGCCGGCGGCGAAGGCTTCGGGCATGTCATGTTCTTGAACATCCGGCAGTTGATCCAACCGGTCAGCATCGGGCCGGGCATCATGCGCGAAGGGACCGACGGTCGCCCGCTGCGGACCGGCATTGAGGCCGCGCGGGCGGACGGGGCGACGGTCATCTGGTGCCACAATCGGTTCGGCCTCGAAGACGTTCCGAACTGGTTGGCCGCACGACTCGACGCCCAAAACATTCACGACGGCAGCCAAGTCCACGGCACCTACGACGAGACGTTCTACCGCTATCTCAATCTCGGGATGCGCATCCCGTTCTCGACCGGCACCGACTGGTTCGTCTACGATTTTTCCCGCGTCTATGTGCCGTTGCGCAACGAGAAATCGGCGGCCACGTGGCTCGAACAACTCAAGACCGGCGCGTCGTTCATTACGAACGGCCCCCTGCTGGAGTTTTCCATCGACGACTACCGACTCGGCGACGTCATCCAGATCGACGGACCGAAACGAATGCGTATCCGCGCACGAGGCGTCGGTCGGACCGACTTCCATGCTCTCCAGGTCATCGAGAACGGCCGGATCTTGAAGGTGGCGGCAACGAAACGCGTCGGCGGCCACTATGAATCTGAACTGGCCTTCGAAGCGAACCTCGACGGCCCCAGTTGGTTTGCCTTGCGTACGGACGACACTGTCATCCGCGAAGTGGACCCGACCAACGAACTCGGTCAGCCGATCTTTTCGCACACAAGCCCGATTTATGTGGAGATGAACGGACGCAAGCCGTTTCGTATCGACGAAGCCGAGAAGCTGCGAGCCGAATTGATTCGGGCGCTGGAAGTGATTCCGCAGCGCGGCAAGTTCGCCGACGACGCGGAGCGCGAACAAGTGCTGACCGTGTATCGCGAAGGACTGCGCCTGCTCGACGCGCGGATCCGCTTAGCGAAGTAGCCCGGGTTACTCTTCTTCGACGCCGAGATGCTCGGCCGGGATGACGCGGAAGAGTTCTTCCAGGCTCGTCGTCCCCTGCGCGACTTTGAGCAGGCCGGCGCGGCGGAAGTCGGTCATGCCGGTCCGCAGCGCCTCGGCGAAGATCTCTTTGTCGTCGGAACCTTCGGCGATGAGACGACGAATCCGCGGATTGACCGTCAGCATTTCGAACACGCCGGTTCGGTCGATGAAGCCCGACTGATGGCAGGCCTCGCAACCGACGTGGCCGAAGATGGCGGCCCCTTCATCTTCACGCAGGCACGGGCGAATCTCGTCGAACGTCAGCGGAGAGGCCGAGATGTCGACCGACGTGCGGCAACGCGGACACAGTACGCGAACGAGTCGTTGCGTCACGACGCCGAGCAAGCACGAGGCCAAGAACTGCGGATGGACTTCATAGTTGAGCATGGCCCGAACTGCCGCGACGGCGACCGGCGCGTGCATCGTGGCGATGACCAAGTGCCCGCTGTTGGCGGCGCGGATGGCGGTCT
>CAMCTH010000731.1 GCA_945877965.1 Planctomicrobium piriforme
GTACTTTGGAAAGCGACCAGCTTGGGCGAAGGATTCTCCACTCCGTCGGTCGTCGGCAACTTGCTGCTGACGATGGGAAACCGCGACGGGCAAGAATACGTTCTGGCCGTCGACGTCGAACAAAACGGCAAGATCGCTTGGGCGACGCCGATCGGCGCCGTCCGCAGCAGCGGCTCCGGTTACCCCGGCCCGCGCAGCACGCCGACGGTCGACGCCGGTCGCGTCTATGCCCTCGGCCTGAACGGCGACTTAGTCTGCGTCGATCTCAAGACCGGCCGCGGACTGTGGCGGCAGGACCTCGTCGCCACGTTCGGCGGCAACGTGCCGAACTGGGGCTACAGCGAGAGCGTGTTGATCGACGGCTTGTGGGTCGTCTGCACGCCGGGCGGGTCGAAAGCGACGATCGCCGCGCTGTTGAAATCGACGGGCAAACCGGTCTGGGCCTCGCCGCCCGGCGCGGGAGCCGCATACGCCTCGATCGTCAAAGCCGAGTACGGCGGCGTCAAACAATACGTGCAGTTCCTCGATAGCGGCGTGTTCGGCGTCAGCGCGAAAGACGGCGCACCGCTCTGGCGTTACGATGCGCCGGCCAACGGCACCGCCAACATTCCGACGCCGATTCCCTACGACAATTTCGTTTTCGCCGCCAGCGGCTACGGCACCGGCGGCGGCGCGGCCGAGATTAGCACGCGCGGCACCGGCTTCGTCGCGGCGGAAAAATTCGTCTCCAGCGACATGACCTGCCAACACGGCGGCATGATCATCCTCGACGGCCACGTGTACGGCAGCTCCGACCCGGGGATTCTAACCTGCATCGACCTCAAAACCGGTGAGACGAAATGGCGCGAACGCGGCCCCGGCAAATGCTCGCTGATCTATGTCGACGGTCGGCTCATCACCCGCAGCGAACGAGGCCAAGTGTCGCTGCTCAACATCAGCCCCGCCGGCTGCGAGATCGTCAGCCAATTCGACGAAGCCGACCGCAGCGACAAACCGCAATGGCCGCACCCCGTCGTCGCCAACGGCAAACTCTACCTACGCGATCAAGACTCGCTGACGTGCTACGCCGTGCGAAAATGAGAGTCCGGATTTGTGAGGAACGCTGATCTCCACTAATCCTCACTAATCCGGATTAGTGAGGATTAGCGCCGATTAGTGTTCTTTAATTCCTGATTCGCTTTAAATCTGATAGTCAACGACGCCGTCGAACGTCTCCGCCGCGTGATCGGCGCGGATGCGTAGCTTCGGTTTCTCCAGCACGACGGTCGAGTGCGGCTCGACGCTCTTCGTGAGCCACACGCTGGAGCCAATCACGGAGTCGTGCCCCACCACCGTCGCGCCGCCGAGGACCGTTGCGTTCGCATAGATCACAACGCCGTCTTCCAGCGTCGGATGCCGTTTGGTGCCGCGCACAAGGTTGCCGTCGCCGTCGGTCGCGAAGCTGAGCGCGCCGAGCGTCACGCCTTGGTACAACTTCACGCGGTTGCCGATCTCGCACGTCTGGCCGATGACGACGCCCGTGCCGTGGTCGATGAAGAAGTGCGAGCCGATCGTCGCGCCCGGATGGATGTCGATCCCCGTCTTGCTGTGGGCCCACTCGCTCATCATTCGCGGGATGAGCGGGATCTCCATCTGGTACAACGCATGCGCCAGGCGATAGACCGTGATCGCCTCCAAGCCCGGATAGCAGAAGATGATTTCGTCGAGGCCGCGAACGGACGGGTCGCCGTCGTACGCCGCCTGCACGTCCAGAGCCAGCGCCTGCCGCAAATCGGGAATGTGCTCCAAGAACTCGATCGCCTTGGCCTGGCCGAGCGCGTCGAAATCGGTTTCGCAGACGTCGACTTCGATCCGCCCCGCTTCATGCCGCAACGCCCGCGAGATTTGCACCGTGAGCTTGTCGTGCAGGCCGTCGATCAGATCGCCGACGTGGTACAGCACGTTCCCCAGGTGCAGCCCTTCGCGGCGGCGAAAACCCGGGAACAGGATCTCTTTCAAATCCTCGATCACCCCGATGACCGCTTCGTAGTTCGGCAGCGGGCCATGCCCGAGATGATTGATCGTGTCGATGCGGTCGTAGGTTTCGACGATCCGCTTCGTGAGTTCGGGGAGTTGTTCTTTCCGGCGAAGATCGGTGGCCACGGCTGCTTGCTTTCCGGCGCCGCACAAGAGCGGCGCGCGACGGGTCTGAAGTACGGAACGAGGCGCGTACGCGAAGAAGGGTCCGGCCTTAAGCCGGACAAGTACACGTACAGCGACGGAGACGAACCCAAGGCTGCGTCATCGTAGTTTCGAACGTGTGAATGCCTCGAACCGAGCAAGCGATGCGCAAACCCGCACAAACTGCGGGGTTTGTACGGGCATCGTATGCGTCACTGCTTGCAAAATCAAGCTACTCGTTAGGTCTCATCGGCAAAGCGGGGTGTCGGAATTGAGACGTAAGCGGTTTTGAAATTCGAAAGCGGAGTGAGCCTGAAAGAGATTAAAAAGTACGGCTGTCCCGCTCCGGCTCACGATTGGCGAGTAACTCGGCATAGATCCAATCCATCGTTTCCGGAAGTGATCCGATCCACTGGATCCCCCCGGTCTCGTGCTCAAACCATCCGCCGCGATCATCCATCGTGAAGACGAGCATGTCTCCACATCCACTCGATCCCCAGACATAAACCTCATCGGCTTGGTCTACCTCTGAGAGTTCGCCGACAATTTCGGTGAGACGTTTCAACGATTCCACGCCGTACAGCCCGCCCGCACCTCCGAACTCCGTAAAGTGAACCGTGTCGACGAGAGCATAGTACGACTGCAAAGTTTTCGGCAGCACGAAGCTTGACGGTCGTGGCAACGCGATGGTCGCTCCGCGAACGCCCTTCGCTGACCATTCGAAACCGGCGAGCGACCAATCTCCGTAATCGGGATTGCACATATTTAAGCGGAGCTTCCACTTCGGCTTGGCTAACAGTTGCAGCAACCACCGTTTCATCTCGGGAAATGAACAGCGATGGGCAACG
>CAMCTH010000732.1 GCA_945877965.1 Planctomicrobium piriforme
AGCAGGTGCAGCAGCGTGGCGTGCAGGTCGTGGACGCTGACGCGGTTCTCGACGGCGCGGAAACCGAATTCGTCAGTCGCGCCGTAGGCCAGGCCCCCTTTGACGCCACCGCCGGCCAGCCACATCGTGAAGCCGTAGTGGTTGTGATCGCGGCCGTTGCCGCTTTCCGAGACTGGCGTGCGACCGAATTCGCCGCCCCACACGACGAGGGTTTCATCGAGCAGGCCGCGACGCTTCAGGTCGCGCAGCAATGCCGCAATGGGCTGATCGATCTGACGGCTGAGACTCGTGATGGACTTGTCGATGTTCTCGTGATGGTCCCAGCCCCCGAGTTCGACATGGATATAGCGGACTCCCCGCTCGACCAGCCGGCGCGAAATCAAGCAGCCGCGCGCGAAGGAACTCGATCCATATTCCTCGTGAGTCGCCTGCGTTTCAGAGCGGATGTCAAAGACGTCCCCCGCGGCGAACTGCATCCGGAAGGCGGTCTCCATCGCGCGGATGCGAGCTTCCAGCGCCGGGTCATCTCCCGACGCCGCAAGCTGCCGACGATTGAGCCGTGCGATGAACTCCAATTGTCGTTCTTGTTGCTCGCGGTTGAGTGTCCCGTTCCGCAGGTAGCGGACCATCTTCTCGGGATCCTTCTCGGCGATGTTGATCGGCGTCCCTTGGTGCTCACCCGGCAGATAGCCATTGCGAACGTAACGGGACGCGGTCCCGCCGTCGCTCAGCGAGACGAAGCCGGGTAAGTTTCGGTTCTCCGTTCCCAACCCGTAGGACACCCACGCGCCCAGCGAAGGATGAATCTGGTCGATGCGCCCCGAGAAGAGATGATTCGCTGCCGGGGCGTGATTCGGATTGCCGCCAACCATCGACCTCACGAGACACAAGTCGTCGGCGCAAGCGCGGAGTTGCGGCAACAGATCGCTGATGAGCAGCCCACTCTCACCGCCGGGCTGAAACTCCCACGGAGCCGGCAGCAGCCCGCCGGTGACTCGCTCGGTGCGCAAGTCGGCACCGGCGGGACGTTGTCCCGCGAATTTCTTGAGGCTCGGCTTCGGATCGAACAAGTCGATGTGCGACGGACCCCCGGCCATGAAGAGGAAGATCACATGCTTGGCCTTCGCCGCGTTAGGCGTCACGACGCCGGACGGTGCCTGATCCGCATGAAGCAGATCAGCCAGTGCGAGCGTTCCGAAACCCGCACCCAGCGAGCTAAGCAACTGTCGGCGTGACAGGCCGATAGACGAATGATCGAGATTCGGGTGCATCGGTTGATCCAACTATTCGACGTACAAAAACTCATTGGCCGCGAAGAGTGAATGAGCCAGGAGAGTCCAGCCTTCGCGGAGCACGCCACCGGCGGCGTTGTGTACGAGGGTCAGGCTCTCCTTCAACTCCTCGGCGGTCGGGTCGCGCAGCAAAATTCGGCGGAACAAGTTGCGGGCGGTCTCTTCGCCGCTCGACGGCTGCTCGTCCAAGACCGAGCGAGCGGTTGCTTCCGCTTGCTGCTGCAAGAACGGGCTGTTGAGCAAGTACAATTGCTGAAGGGGTGTTGTTGTCGGCAGTCGATTTTCTGTGTGCCGCTTGGCATCGGGGAAGTCGAACAGTCGGAACAGGTCCGCCGGTTTCTGGCGGCTGACGATGCCGTACACGGTGCGCCGGCGGAATTTCTCGTCGTCTAAACTCACTGACGGCCCCTGCATCGTTGTGTTGAGTTCCCCGCTCGACGAGAGCACGGCATCGCGCGACGCTTCGGCTTCCAGACGCCGACGATTCATCCGCCACAACAAACGGTTGTCGGGATCGCGATCATGAAAATCTGTCGGCGAACGGCTGGCCTGTCGCCAGGCGGCTGAGAGCACGATCTCGCGATGCAGCCATTTCAATGACCAGCCTGACTCGATGAATCGCGCGGTCAGATCGTCGAGCAGTTCCGGGTGCGACGGAGCATCTCCCAGCCGACCGAAGTTACTCGGAGTCGTCACGAGCGGCCGATCGAAGTGCCAACCCCAGCCTCGATTCACGATGACTCGCGCAGCCAGCGGTGCGGAGTCCCGAATGATGGCTTCTGCCAGTTCGCGCCGCCCGCTTCCCTGTTGAAACGGTTTTGCATCGCGCGGGGAGAGGACTTCGAGAAATCGACGCGGGACAATCGAGCCGGGGTTCGCCGGGTTGCCGCGGACGAAAACCGGTAGATCTCGCGGGCGACCTTGTTGGTAATCGAGCAGCGTCCAGGCGGGATCGTCTCCGTTGATCCACAAGCCCGCGTCGCGCACGCCGGTCGCGATCGAGCCCTCGAACAGTTTCGTTTCCTTCAACGCTTTCAACGCCGCTTCCCAGCGAGCCACCTCGGCATCGAATGGGGCGACATCGACGCCCTCCGCCTTCGGGGTCTTACGATTCTTCTTCGCGTAGTCGGAGCGCAACTCGACATCGACGATCTGTCGCTGCACTTCGGTCAGCGCGGCGGCCTCTTCGGGACTGGTTTCCACGAGCGGCCATTCGACCAACTGCGTGCTGGCCATGACTCCGGCGAGCGCGTAGTAGTCCTCGGTCTTGATCGGATCGAACTTGTGGTCGTGACAGCGAGCACACGCGACGGTCAGTCCCAGAAAGCTGCGCGTGACGGTGTCGAGCCGCTCGTCCCACTCGTCGGCGACGATCACCGAGATCACATCGGCCGCGAGCTTCGGCTCCTTGTGATAGACCGGCGAAAGACCGAGGAACCCCAGCGCCGCCAATTCCGAATGAGGGACATCCAGCAAATCGGCCGCAAGCTGACGGCGAACAAACTCGTCATAAGGCAAGTCGTCGTTCAACGCCTGGATGACCCAATCGCGGTATCGGAACGGAAAGCGTGGCGGCTTGCAGGTCGCCTCGGATGTCGGATGGTCCTCGGCGTATCGAGCCACATCGAGCCAGTGTCGTCCCCAGCGCTCACCGTAATGCGGCGACGCGAGGTAACGCTCGACCAACCGTTCGTAAGCATCTGGAGATT
>CAMCTH010000733.1 GCA_945877965.1 Planctomicrobium piriforme
CTCCAGGTACTCGATCACCTTCATATCGTCGTACACGCCGAAGAAGTCGGGCATGTAGCCGATCGCGCGGCGAATCTCTTTGGGATTCGTGTAGATCGAATGCCCGCAAACGTACGCCTCGCCCCAACTCGGGTTGAGCAGCGTCGCCAGAATCCGCATCGTCGTCGTCTTGCCGGCGCCGTTGGGGCCGATGAAGCCGAAGACGTCCCCCTTGTCGAGCTTCAAGTTCAACGACTTCAGCGCGAACAGGTCGCCGTACTTTTTCGTCAGGTCGCGAGTTTCGATCATGGGAGAGACTGGAGGTAGGAGACCGGAGGCACGAGACGTGAGACGAGGAGCGGACGCGATGACTTCTTCGATTTAATTCTGACTTTTGACTTCTGACTTCTGACTTTCCCCAACGGGAATGACCAGCCGCACGAACGCATTGCGACGATCGACGCGGCCCGACGGTTCTGCGCCGCCGACCGTCAGTTGCAACGTGCCGAGTGCGGACGGGTCGACTTGGGCGATGAGCACGGCCCGCTGCAGCTTGAGCAGGGCGCTCAGATCGAGAAAGCTTTGCGCACGATTCTCGAGTCGGGCATGATCTTGCCCGCCGGCCGCCGCGTAGAACATCATTTTCCGCAGAATCTCGGCCGTTTCGAGGCTGCCTGGATCATGCGGCTGCCCAACGTGCAGCGGGTTCTTGTTCGCCGACAGCACGACGCGCCAACTCTGCAACACGGATTGAATGTCGCGCACGTCGAGCCGCGCCAGGTCGATCGGCTGATTCGGTTCGAGGTTGCCGAGTTCATAGGCTCGGCCGCCGAAGCAAAGCAGGGCGTTCTGCAGGACGTACGGGAACGGATTGCGAACCGAGCCGCTGAGACGACGATCCGCCTCGGCGATGAGCGGCGCGTGCAGCGAATTGGTGGCGCGAGCCGAGCTTCGTCCGATGAACATCTTGCTCGACCAGACTTGGATCGGCGCGTCGCGGAGGCCGTCGCCGTTGACCGTCGAAAAGTACGGCTGCGTGAACCAGGACGAGCCGCCGTCGGTGTGCATGCCGCCGAGGCCCGTGCCTGGCAAGCCCATCCAACCGGTCAACTGCTCGAGGTCGAGCGGGCCGGCCGATTGCGCCGTCCCGTCGAAGCGAACGTCGTAGTTCCGACCGACCGGGCTGAAGACGCCGGCCCACGACGTCGTGCGGATCGTCCCCGAAGCGGCGTCGCAATCGAGCACGTCGGCCTGACTGACGCGGAGTTGGCTTCCCTTCAAATGCACGGCCAGATAATACGCCCCGATCGACGTCGCCACGACCATCGTCGGAAACGTGATCCACGTGAGCTCGGGCCGTTTGAAAACTTTGCGCACGAGCAAATAATCGACAGGGCCGATCAGCGCCAAGTACGCCAGCACCATGACGGCCAGCGTGAAGAACGAGATCGCCTGCACCCCTTCGTACTGATCGAGGGCCGCGCGCAGCTGACCCGCCAGATCGTCGTAGCCGTAATTCGGTCCGCCCGACGTGCCGGGCTTCTTCTCGGCCTCGCGTTCGCTGAGCACGCCGAGCAGCACCAGCAGTTGCCGCATCATCGCATTCCGTCCGCTCCACGAAGTGAACAGCGGATGCTCGGGCGTGAATGAGGCGACGACCGTCGTGCCGAGCCCGAAAGCGCGTTGAACGACGAGCGGCAGATCCCCTTCGCCGGCCGTGACGACGGCATCGCTCACATCGAGCCGCGGCACTTCGAGCGGCGACTTGCGCAACGCGGCGGGGGCGATCGCCTGCTTGATGTCGGAGCCTGCAAATTTTTCCAACGCCGTCGTGCGGGGGAGGGGAGTGCTGCCGGCCGCGACGTCGCGCGAGAACGAGCGGAGCGAACCTTGCGGGCCGAACAACGGCTGCGACTCGATCGTCACGAGCGTCGCCAAGCGACCGCCGAGCTCGACCCATTGCCGGAGTGCGACGACCTGGGCCGCGTCGGGCGTGAGGGTCGCGAACGACTCGGACTTGCCCGGCGCGAGGATGACCGCGTCGACCCCTTCGTATGCCTGCCACCGCGTCGGCAGTCGGCGCGGGTCGGCGATCGTCGCCGTTTCCAACTGCCTGTTGTTGCCGAGTTGCAGTTCGGCGGCGACTTCCGTCAGCGTCGGCAAGGAACCGATGCTGACCACCAAGCGATCGTCGTTCGACAGGGCATAAGGAATCCCCAACCGGCCGTTGACGGGGCTTGTTTCAAGCGTCTCTTTGATGATCCGCTCACTCCCCTCACGAACGATGAGTTCGGCATCGGCGTCGAGTCGGCCGAAGCGGACGTAGATGACGACCGTCGTGGTGCGGCCCGGCAGGAGTTGGAACGGCGGCGAGGGATAAGAGATCGGCACGCCGTCGCCGTCGGGGACGGTGAACATCGCGGTGACCGACTTCGCGGAGTCGCCTCCTTGCAGCGTCAACTCGACCGGCGTCCAGCAAGCGAGTTTGAATTTGCCTTCGAAGCCGACGCGCACGTCGACGAGTTGCGGACCCGGCTTCGTTTGCGCGTCGACGACTTCCGGCAACGAGACGAAGACGAGCAGCGCCGTCAATGCGACCGCGAACCGAGCTCGAAGCGAGGGACTCGGCATCACGGCTTCTCCGCGCCGTCGCAGGTGCAAACGAATTGGCGACAGCCGGGGCAGCCGGAGCCGTATTTTTTCATGATCGCTTCGTTGAGGTCGATGCCGACGACGTTGGCGATCGTCGTCAGCCAGGCGATGACGTCGGCGAACTCGCCGAGCCGTTCTTCGTGCGTGCCGTTGCGGAGGCAACTGGCCAACTCGCCGACCTCTTCCATCAGCCACATGAACGTCCCGTCGACGCCGCGAGCCAGATCCTTTTCGAGATACATATCGCGAATGAGCTGCTGGAAGCGGCGGAAGGAAACGTCGGGTGAGTCGTTCGTCGGGGGAGCGTTCATCGTTTCCGCCATGGATTATTTCTTCAATGCCGCATGGCCCGGATCGAGTTGCTTCAATC